>DAOQWY010000001.1:59931-150542 GCA_035342335.1 Bacteroidales bacterium | reverse complement strand
CACGAATGACGCGAGGCACGAAGTGCCGAGCATATAACCACGAATGACGCGAGGCGCTGAAAGCGCCGAGCAAATAACAACAACAAACAACCATCAAATTATAGGAGGACCAAATTATGTTACCAGCAATCAGACGTAAATCATTCGTACCGGGTTTTGTGGATGAATTTTTCGGCAAGGATTTTCTGGCTGATTTCTTTGATGACAAAACAGGGATCAGCATGCCTGCCGTGAACATTCTGGAAGGCAAAGATGACTTTAAGCTGGAAATTGCAGCCCCCGGTCTCACCAAAAAGGATTATAAGATCCAGGTGGAAAACAACGTGCTCACCATCTCCTCCGAAAAGGAAGAGAACAAGGAGGAAAAGGAGACCCGCTTCATGCGGAGAGAATTCAGCTACAGTTCTTTCTCCCGGTCCTTTACCTTACCGCTTACAGTGGCTGCCGACCAGATCACGGCCAGTTACAACGAGGGCATCCTGACCATTACGATCCCTAAGAAAGAGGAAGCGAAAGAAAAACCGGCCAGAGAGATAAAGATTTCCTAAGGGTACTGCCCGGTGAGAAAAGAGACTGCTTCAGGGTCTGAGGCAGTCTCTTTTTTATTTCTGCAGGCACAGGATCTTATCCCTTAATCCTGTATTTTTGCAGGTAAACGAACCCCGCTTTTCCGGGAAGATGACCTGCCATGAAAGCCCAGGATGAACAGCGAAAACTCATTATCATCGGATTTATCCTGCTTATCGGGGTAATCTTCATCTTCAGGCTCTTTTACCTCCAGATCATTGATAAAAGTTATATCCTGTCGGCCCAGAACAATGTCGTCAGGGTGATCACGCAATATCCTGCCAGGGGGCTGATCTATGACCGTCACGGAGAGCTGATGGTCTACAATGAAGCAGCATTTGATCTGATGGTGATCCCCTCCCAGGTAACTGCCTTCGACACGTTGGAATTCAGCCAGCTGATCGGTCTTGATAAGGAGGAAATCAAAGAGCGGCTGATGAAAGCCAAAAAATACTCGATGCGTAAAGCCTCCATTTTCGAAAAGCAGATTTCCAAGGAATCCTTCAGCTTTTTCAAGGAGAAACTACATAAGTTTCCTGGTTTCTATGTGCAGTCGCGTACGCTACGTTATTACCCCACCCGCATCGCAGCGCATACTTTGGGGTATATCGGTGAAGCAAGTCCAATGACCATTGAGGAGGACCCCTACTACAAATCAGGTGACTACATCGGGATCAGCGGCCTTGAAAAAACCTATGAAGGGGTCTTGCGCGGGAAAAAGGGGGTCAAGCGGGTACTGGTTGATGTATTCGGGCGGGAAAAAGGATCTTTTCAGGAAGGTAAATTTGATTCCACGGCCGTTAAAGGACAGGACATCTATATTTCGATTGATGCCAAACTTCAGGCATATGGTGAACGCCTGATGACCAACAAAAAAGGAAGCATCGTAGCCATTGAACCCTCCACCGGTGAGATCCTGGCACTGGTATCCGCCCCTGCGTATGATCCCAACCTGCTGGTTGGCAGAGTGCGAAGCACCAACTACCAGATCCTTTCTGCCGATTCATTGCAGCCCCTGTTCAACCGGGCACTTTCAGCCACGTATCCTCCGGGATCCACCTTTAAATCGATCAATGCCCTGATTGCGCTCCAGGAGGGGATCAGCACACCCTCCACCACGTATGGCTGCCAGGGAACAGCCACCGTACCCATCAAGTGCAGTCACTACCACTCCAATCCCCTGAACATGTACCGCGCGATCGAAATATCGTGCAATCCCTATTTCTGGCAGACATTCCGTTCGATCATGGTTAGCCGCAGCGATATTCATGATTCCTATACCATGTGGCGCAGGCATGTTCTGAGCTTTGGATTCGGAGCCCGCTTCAATTCTGACCTTTTCAACGAAAGCAAAGGCTTTATTCCGCAACCCGGGTATTATGATAAATACTTCGGTAAGAATGGCTGGAAAGCATTAACCATCCGTTCCCTTTCCATCGGTCAGGGTGAGATCCTGGCCACTCCCCTTCAACTGGCCAATTTTGCAGCCATCATTGCCAACAGGGGTTATTATTATAAACCTCATCTGTTGCGATCCATCAACGATTCCATCCCTGATGCTGACTACAGGGAAAAAATGATGACCACCATCAGTCCTGTCCACTGCCAGGTAGTGGTGGAGGGCATGAGCAGGGTAATGGACGGTCCGGAAGGAACAGGCCGCTGGTACAGGGTGCCTGATATTGCCATTTGCGGGAAAACCGGAACAGCAGAAAATCCTCACGGAAAAGACCACTCGATCTTTGTATCGTTCGCACCAAAGGATAATCCAAAGATCGCTGTGGCCGTGGTGGTCGAAAACAGTGGCTTCGGAGCCACGTGGGCCGCCCCGATTGCAACGTTGATGATCGAGAAATACATCAATGGCGAGGTAAAGCGTCTGAATGTTGAAGAAAATATGGTCACCAGTAATTTGATCGATTCCAGGTGAGAAGAGAGCAAAACATATTTTACAATATCGACTGGGTAATGGTCGGCCTTTACGTTGCCCTTGTGCTCATTGGATGGATCAATATCTATGCAGCGGTTTACAACGAGGAGCACCGGAGTATCTTCGACATCAGCCAAAATTACGGACGACAGCTTGTCTGGATCGTGACTTCCGTTGTTCTGGCACTGTTCATCCTGGCAGTGGACGCAAAATTCTACAACGCGTTTTCCTTCATCCTATACCTTTTGATGCTGGTCCTCCTTGTCGCCGTGCTTTTCCTGGGGAAAGAAATCTCCGGAGCAAAAGCCTGGTTCCAGTTGGGTTCATTCTCCATTCAGCCTTCTGAATTTGCAAAAGTGACCACCGCTCTGGCACTGGCCCGGTATATGGGAACGATGGATATCAATCTCAAAAGCTTCCGGACACAGCTGAATACGATCCTGATCATTGGTATCCCCGTGGTGTTGATCCTCCTGGAGAACGATACGGGCACGGCATTGATGTTCGCAGGATTTGTCATTGTCTTGTTCAGGGAGGGAATATCCAACAAGATCATGCTGACAGGCCTGTTCATCATTGTACTTTCCGTACTGAGCCTTGTGCTCGACCATCTGCTTCTGATCGGGATCCTTGCCGTTAGCGCGATCATGGCCATTTTTATCCGGCGCCACGGCAGGTCCCTAAAAAAAATACTGATCATCCTTGGTCTTTTGGTCCTGGCCACCGGATATGTGTTCGCGGTGGATCTGGCTTTTGACAATTTACTGGAAGAGCATCAACAAAACCGGGTGAAAGTCCTGCTGGGAATTGAGGATGATCCCCGGGGAATCGGCTATAATGTAAACCAGTCAAAGATAGCCATCGGTTCAGGTGGGTTTTTTGGAAAAGGTTTCCTCCAGGGTACCCAGACCAAATTCGATTTTGTTCCGGCACAGAGTACGGATTTTATTTTCTGTACGGTCGGGGAAGAATGGGGATTTCTGGGCAGTACGATCGTTGTGGGACTTTATGTCTTGCTGATCGTCCGCATCATCCTGAAAGCCGAACGGCAGCGGACAACCTTTAGCCGAATTTATGGTTATGGGGTTGCCTCCATCCTGTTCACTCATTTCGCGATCAATATCGGCATGACCATCGGCGTGGCGCCTGTGATCGGGATTCCCTTGCCCTTTCTCAGCTACGGGGGATCGTCGCTCTGGGCGTTTACGATCATGCTGTTCATTTTCATTAAGCTGGATATAAAACGGCTGGAACTTATCTAAGAGCAAAGATCATAAATCAAATTTCAAAAGTACTTTTGATTTTTGAAATTTGCTCTTTGTTCTTTGATTTTAATAGAACATAATTCTGTTGTCTTCCAGATCCGCGTTTTCCAGGAGGGCATTGTAGGCTTCGCGTCCGGCTCTTCCCCTGACTGCGTTGAGAAGGGTCTTTTTCTGCTGTGTGTAATCTGAAAGCACGGCTGGTTTATCAAAGGCATCCACGGTAAAGACATAAACTCCCTGGGTCCCTTTGACCGGTCCTGCCGTTTGTCCCTGGTTCAGGGAAAAAATGGTCCCGATGACCTCTTTTTCCGGCCCATAGCCGCCGGGAAGATTGGACGATCCGAAGGTGATATTCTGGAGGGTATCCACTTTTGAATTCAGCTGGCTGGCAATGGAGGGCAGGTCTTTGGTCTGACTGGTGATCTGCTGGAGCCTCCCCATCAGAATTTCAGCTTTTTTCTCACGCCTGACCAGAGGTTCTATCCGGGTTTTGACTGCTTCCAGCGGTGCTGTCCCCTTTTCATAACGCTTTTTCAGAAGAGCCACCACAGAGCTCTTCCCCATGTCATATACCGGGGAAACACTTCCTTCAGCCGTCTTTTCATTGAAGGCCCAGTAGAGAATCTGCCGGGGAAATTCCACCCCAGGGATGGAGTTAGACATTTTGACCAGGTTATCAGACGTTCGTTTGTTCAATCCCTGGTTGATCACCGCGATGTCAAATTTCTCGCGGGTATTGTTTCGGGTGGCAAAATCACTGGCTGCAAGAAACACCTGCTGGTAGGTTTCCTTGCTTGGTTCAATGGCGCGCGATACGATGGCGACGCGTACCTTCTTGGTGGGTTCCTTTTTGCCGGTGACATGAATGACATGGAATCCAAAGGGAGTTTCGGTTTTCACGATATCACCCACTTTGCCATCCATCACAGCCTTATTGAATGCAGGGACCATGGCCCCGTCGGGAAACCAGTCAAGATCGCCGCCATTTTGTTCAGAAGAGGGGTCATCTGAAAATTCCCGTGCATAAAAGGAAAACCTTTCCATGGCATTTTTAACAACGTTCATCAGGCTATCTGCCCGTCGTTCGGCCTGCTCCCTGGTCCGGGTTACCGTTGCATCCGCACCCTGCGCTCCCTGGTACGACACCAGGATATGACTGGCACGCATGGAATCAGGACGCATCTGGATATCCATCAGCCTGGCCATGTAATAGATGTCATTTTCAACATAGGGCGGATAAAAGGTCCCCACAGGTGAATTGAACATGACCGAGTCGATCCTGACAGGAAGCTGTCCGGCCCGGAACCAGGTACTGTCATAGCGGGAATCCGAAAACGTATTCACGAAAGAAGGAATATTCTGTGTAGTCTGAAAATCATTGTAAGCCTTGTTGATCTCATCAGCCTGTGCCTGCCTGTCCTGAGCCGAGGGAACCACGTCAAAAACCACATAATCAAGATCGGCCATTGGTTCCTGTTTAAACTCTCCCTTGTGCTCATCGTAGTATTTCTGATAATCTGATTCGGTCAGCGTGATCGAGGTATCAGGAATGGTGGTGTATTTAAGCCCGGTAATCCTAATGGTCGCCCTGGTATTCTTTTCCTCATAGTCCTTCTGGGCAAGAACAGTCGGCATGTAATAGCCGTAGCTGACCAGATTGTCGTACTTGGTGCGGGCCCGGTCGTCCTTGATCATCTTTTCGAGCATCAAATACCGTTGCTGGATGGAAGGATCCAGCTGATTGAAATTCTGGAGGAATTGTGTGACCGTACTGGGATCATACGTACCCGTATTCGGATCCCTGAAATTCTGAAGGATGTAGCTATGCGGTTCTGCTCCGCGGATCTGGTCATCCAGTTCATCCACCGATACGTCGAGGCCCAGTTTCTTATACTGATCGCCCAGGATGATCTCGCTGACCATCTGATCCCAAATCGACTGGCGAATACTGAAGGCCTCATCACTGGAAATGTTGTCCGACTGACTGTTCTGACGCTGAATTTCCAGGCTTTCCTCCACCTTGTTATTGAATTCTTTGCCGGTAATTTCCTGTCCGTTCACCACGCCAACGTTCGCGAATTGCTGTTGACTTTTGCTCTTTCTTGGACCCAGAAAATCACCGAGAACAAAAGATGCCAATGCAACACCCACGATGATGATCAACAGGGTCGAATGTTTTCTGATTCTTGAGATAACGGCCATATGCAATGAATTTTCTTAGTGTTATAAACTTCAAGCTACAAGTCTAAGGCTTCAAGCTTCAAGCTTTGGATTTTTTCTTGCAGCCTGCTGCAGCTTGCGGCTTGCAGCTTGCAGCTCAAAAAGGACTGCAAATGTATGAAGTTTTTTATTTTCAACGATGAAAAGGCTAAAAAAAGGTTCGCCGTTCGCCGTTTGCCGATTACCGATTGCCGATTGCCGATTAAAACCGGTACCCCACCTCCACCCTGAACCATCTCCCCTCCTGGGGATACGGAAACACCGTGCTGCCGCCCTGCGTGTACGAAGTGCCGAAAAGATTGCAGACCCGCGCATCCAGCGAAAAACCCTTTATTTTCTCCACCCTGAAGCCAGCATTGACCAGAAAGACCGGATCCACCTCGTTATCGGGATCACTGAATGGATCACCATCCAGGTACGTGTTCATCACAGGGGAAAGCTGCGATCCGATATACCGCAGCGTGATATTGAACCACAGGTTCTTGTATTGCCTGTACACAGGATTGAAATCGAAGAGAAGGTTTCCCTGCCAACCTGGTGCGTTGTGGATCCGGTTACCCGTCACTCCGTAATCCTCCGCATCAAGGGCATATTGCCAGGTGACGTTGGCATGAATGCGCATCGGGTCAAGGGCATATTTCATACTGCCTTCCGCACCGACCGACTCCAGCCGGCCGGCGTTACGATAACGGGGTTCATCGCCGGTGGCCTCGGGATCCCGGTAAATAAAATCCTTCAGGTGATTGTAGAACACGTTCCCCTCCAGCTCCATCTTGCTGTCCAGAGCGCTCAGATCGGCTGTCAGCTGCAGCGAGGTAAGATGCTCCGGAAGCAGGTTCTCCGAACCCTTGTAACTCGGAAGGGAATTGTAGCGGTACCAGTACGGGGCATCGACGAACGACTGGGCAAACGATGCCTTCAGGGCAAACGTTTCAGAGGGCAGATAAATGACGGATAACCGGGGACTGAAATTGGTCACCGGATTTCCCTTATGCCGCTGTTTGTAATCATAACGGCCGCCCATGTTCAGGATGACCTGTTGACCCAGTCGTTGCTTCACCTGGACAAAACCCGAGTAGATCGTTTCGGTGCCCCTTTCCAGCACAGGTTTTGCATCGGAATCGACCACGGTGTCCACTTCCCCGTTATCTCCCATCAGGTAATAGCTATCGTACAGTTCCATCCCGTCCAGCTGGAAACCGGCCAGTACATTGCCCTCTCCGACCGACTTCAGCTCATAATCCTTTCTCACCTGGAGGGTGCCCCCGTAACTGTATTCATTCCAGCTCACCCTGCCCGCCCTGCCCTGTGATGGATCGGTGACGACAATGACATTGATGTTGTTCAGGTCAAGGTTGACATTGCCCATGATCTCCCAGTCTCCCTTCAGGCTGCGGTCATACTTCACCTCGCTGTGGGCTGACCCTGAGCCCAAACCCGGACCTGCCCCGTTGATGGTCCGGTATTCATCATAATCGTATGTTTCGCCTGTGAGCCCGCTGCCCGAAAACGGCTCCACCAGTTTGGCATACCGCACATTTCCAAGCATGGACAGATAGTTCGAATGAAAGGAGAAACCGGCATCATAGGCAGGTTTGTCCTTGAAAGCACCCACATAGGCATATCCGTCCACCGGATGGGGAGAATGATCTTCTTCGGCGGGAATATGCACTTCCTCGCCCTCCGACCGGTAATAACTACCCCAGACCACCAGGTCGTTCTGGCGGTCAAACTGCCTGCCGTAGAGCAATGAGCCTTTAATTTGGCCAAAATTGCCCAATCCGGCTACCAGGGAGCATCCGCCCACATCCTGTCCTCTTTTGGATATGATATTGATCACGGAAGTCAGTGCCACATTACCGTATAGAGAACTGGCCGGTCCCCGCAGTACCTCGATTTGTTTGATCTTTTCCAGGGAGATGCTGTAATCAGGATTTGCTTCGGAGTACGCCCGGGAATTAAGCCGGTGGCCATCCAGCATGACAAGGATCTTTTGCTGTGAGGAGCCATAAACGCCCCGCATGGCAACATTCAGTTCATTCTGGTCCTCCACGGCCGTCATGCCCGGTACGTAAAAAGCGAGCAATTCCTTCAGATTGCGGGCTCCGCTGGCAACGATCATCTCCGCGGTGATCACCGTGACCGGAACCGGGGATTCCTTCAGGGATTCCACCTGTTTGGATGCGGTCACCAGGCTTATGACCGGCTTCCGCATCGACTCCACGATCTGTACGTACCGGGGAGGATCAAACAACAGGTTCGGTGTATAGAACGGATCCCGCCTGAGGATCTCTTCGATTATGGAACGCGAAGTGACCATATCATCCCTGGCCATGTAGGACAGAGCCAGCAGCCGGTATGCCTGGATCTGCTCATCGCCTGAAAACCCACTCTCCAGACAGGGTCCGATCAGGCTGATCACCGCTTCAACACGGCCTGTCTCATACAGTTTCCTTCCTTCTTCCAGCACAATCTGCCCGCACTCAGTCTGCGACCAGAGCACCGACCAGCTTAAAAAAACAAGAATGACGACCAGTACCGCTCTCCTCATGAAGCAAATCCCCTAAAATGAAATGAGGTTTTAAAGATAGCAAAATCATTTGTCCAGTGTGTATCTTTGCCTCTTATTAACTTCATTCCATGAACATAATTCCTAAGATCCGGCTTTTCAATCCGATGCGGTTATTTCTGTTCCTGCTCTTTACGATATGCCTTGCTGTTAACGATGTGGCGCCCCAGGTTGCGGAGACAGGCAGGCAGCCCAACATCATCCATATCCTTGCCGGCGACGTCGGCTATGATGATATGGGATGCTATGGATCCACCACGATACTGACGCCCAACCTCGACAGGCTTGCTGCGGAAGGAGTCCGCCTTACGGGTTTTTACTCGCCTCATGGTTCAGGCACTGCCAGCCGGGCTGCGATCCTGACCGGAAGGTACGCACCGAGGATGAACAAAGGGAAAGGCATTCCCGCTCTTACTCCGGAATCAGAAAACGGACTGGATCCTTCTGCCGAAGTTACCATTGCGGCCTTACTGAAATCAAAAGGATACACCACCGGAATCATCGGCAGCTGGCAACTTGGACACCTGGCTAAATATCTTCCTGCTAATCAAGGATTTGAATATTTTATGGGGATACCCTATGCAAAGGACCTCGGCCCGGAACAGCCCGGGGGAACAGGATTGAATGATTACCCTCCCATTCCGCTCATCCGGGATACGCTCATCTTAAAATACTGCAGCAACCCGGATCTGGCTGAACTACCGGCGCTTTTCAGGCAGGAAGCGTGCCGGTTCATCCGCGATGCGGCCGGTAAGGGCAAACCTTTCTACCTCCTGTTTGCACCTGTTGAAACGCAAGTGCCCTGGTTCATTCCCCAGGGTTTCGATGCGGATGGACCTGCAGGAAACTTCGGAGATGCCGTCAGCTTTATGGACCTTTCCACCGGGGCCATCCTGAAAACGTTGAAGGAAATAGGGATCGAACAAAACACGCTGATCGTCTTTTCCTCAGACAATGGCCCGCAAATCAACCGGGATAAAGAATTGGAGACGTGTTACGGGAAATATGCCCGCACGGATACCAGCCGTGTCCACCTGCTCAGGGGAGGCAAGGATCAGTCAAGGTACGAAGGGGGGGTGCGTGTGCCCTGCATCCTGCGCTGGCCTGGTGTCATCCCCGGCAAAACAACATCGGATATGATCGCCGCAGGATTTGACCTGTTCGCAACATTTGCTGCCGCAGCAGGAACACCGTTACCTTCCGGGGTGATCATCGACGGGAAGAGCCTGTTGCCGGCGCTTACCGGGCAGCAAACCGAACCCGTGCACCTGCTGTTTTTTGGATTTGAACCGGATGGCATGCTGATGAGCGTGAGGTATAAAAACTGGAAGCTGGCCGTACCTTCCATCCAGACAGGCGGGGCTCCGGAGCTGGGGGATTATGAACTTTACCAGCTGGAGAAGGACCCGGGGGAACGGTTCAATGTGGCGCCCAGGTTCCCTGAAATTGTTGATCAGTTACGGCAATTCGGCGAGAAAGCGAAAGCAGCCCTGCGCGACAATGGTAAAATGCCGCAAAAGAATTTCATCGAATGACATTCCTTTCCAAATTTCCCTGTATTTTTGTTCAGAATCAAAGACAATTCCTTTTAACATGAAAACAAAACCTCAAGATTTGATCCTGGTACCGACGGATTTCTCTGAAACCTGCCGGCATGCTGTTGACTACGCAGCTGAAATGGCTCAACAAATGAATTTCAACGTACTGCTATTACACGTAATCACCACCCAGACCCGGACCAGGCTCAAACGTGAAAAAAAGGGAGTGGAAACGATCATCGAACAACTGGCCGTCCTAAAGAAAGAGGTCGAAAAAAACCACCCCATCAAGGTGACCTATACAGCACGGGAAGGGACGATCTTTGATGTGATCAGCCAGGTGGCTTCCGAGATGAAGGTGAACCTGATGGTCCTGGGCACCCATGGGAAAAAGGGACTGCAGTACCTTTTCGGAAGCTATGCGTTCAAAGTGGTTTCGCAGTCTCCCGTTCCGGTGGTTGTCATTCAGCAGGAGTCGGGTTATTCATCCTTCGGTAAAATCGTTTTTCCTGTAACCATTCATATTGAATCCCGGCAGCAGGTAACCCCTACGATTGGATTTCATCGGCTGATGGGGAGCAAGATCATTGTTTTCAAGCAGAGCGCCGCGGAAATCCTTGAAAAGAACCAGCTGGCCATCATCACCGGTCAGATCACCGAGCGGTTCGAAAATGAAAAAGTGCCCTATGAGATGCACGAGGCGGAAAAAACCTCGCAGTATGAGCAGCAGCTGATCAGCTTTGCCAGGGAACAGAAAGCCGACGCCATTGTGATGATGACCGACAGCCGCATTGATCAGCCTGATTTCCATAACAGCAGCTGGAGCGAAAAACTGATCTTTAACGAAGCCGCCATCCCGGTGATCTGCATCAACCCGGTCTGGCTGGGAGAAGTCTATTTCGGTCAATGATGTGGATCAGCAAAAACCGCATCGCCCATTTCGAGATCCGCATCGGTGATATCAATTACGGCGGCCATCTCGGAAATGATAAAGCATTGCTTCTGTTCCAGGATGCAAGGATCCGGTTTCTGGAATCCATTGGTTTTTCGGAACGACATATCGGTGACCAGGCAGGCATCATCCTGACCGAAGCCCACGTGTACTTTCGCCGGGAAGTGTTCCTTCACGACACCCTTTATGCCGACATTGCCGTTGCTAAGGTGGGCAATTCCTCCTTCGAACTGGCTTATTCCGTTAAAAGGATGGTGGATGAGGTGGAGGTGCTGAACGGAAGGACAAAACAGGTGGCTTTCGATTACGAACGGAAGAAAGTGACGCGGCTGCCGGAAGATTTTATCCGGGCAATCCGCCAACAATGACCTTGAGACTCGCAGGAAGGATCTCAAATGTAAAGGGAGAATGACCCAGGGATTCCCCATCCGCTTCCAGATACATCTTGCGGGCTGACTCCACGTGAACGGTCTTTCCCTGGAAAGTCTGCACCTGGGGAATCTTGACAAAAGAACCATCGTACAGATTCTTTACATTGCGGATGATCGTAAAGCGACCCACTTTATTGATCACCGTGACATCCAGCAAACCGTCGGCCGGATCGGCGAAGGGCAGTTGCATCATCCCTCCGCCATTGTATTTGCAGATCCCGATATTCATGCTGAATACATCTCCCTTGATCTTTTTATCGTCAATGGTGATCTCGTACCGGATATTTTTGAACGAAAAAAGACTGGAGAAAATATTGTACATGTACGACAGCGGCCCTCCTTTCCCACGTTCCTTTTGTTTATTGGTCTTCTCTGCCACCAGGGCATCGTATCCCATTCCGGTCATATTGACAAAATACCGTTCTACAGGATGGTCGGAATTCATATAGGTCACTTTGCCGACATCCTGGATGAACATCATCTCGTTGCGGATGATCTTAATGGCAGGTTTGTATTGAAAAGGAATGTGGAACATACGCGCCCAGTCGTTGCCTGTCCCCACAGGTATCATTCCAAGGCTGATCTCCGTGGGCAGATAACGTTTCTGCTGAAAAACTCCGTTGACCGTTTCACTGAACGTTCCATCTCCTCCCACGACAATGATTTTTTTGAAACCGGCTTCAATGAATTTTTTCGCAAGTTTTACCGCATGATCCCTGTGCTCGGTGAATACACTTTTAAAGGGAATGTCATTTTTAACGAGAAGGTAGGAGATCTGTTTCCAGTCTTTTTCTGCTTTTCGCCTGCCGGCGTTGGGATTTACTATGACAAGCCATTCCTGCATGGGGTGATCAGGGATTTTGAGTGACGGGAACCGCTCCCTTTTTAAGAAGCCGCAATTTAGCATATTTTAGCATAACTGACTGCGCTGTTATCCGGGCGATTATAAATCCGGACATTCCATCCAGAAATCCCAGCCGGAAAACATAATCCCTGATAAACCGGAAGCAGGGTTTGACCAGCATCTTTAGAAACGAAAAGGATGCACCGTTCTGGTGCAATTCTGTTGCAGCCAGCGTTGAATAACGGTTCGACTGGCTGATGTGCTCATCAATGGAATAGTAGGAATAGTGTAAAAGATGGCCCTTGAGCCTGCCAACCCGGGACCCTGCTGCCATGATGACCTCTTCGTGGACCAGGTTGTCCGACCAGGTCCCTTTTTCTTTATTGAAAACACGGAGCTTGGCATCCGGATACCAGGCTCCGTGACGGATCCACTTGCCGCAATAATTTGCCATCCTTCGCATCTGATATCCATCCTGATCACCCTGCTCTTTCACCTTCAGGAGTTCTTTTTTAAGGCATTCTGTCAGGGCTTCATCCGCGTCAAGTGACAGGATAAAGGAATGGGATGCCAGGGAATTCCCGTAGTTCTTCTGGCTGGAATACCCGTCAAAGGCCCTCTGGTAGAATCTTACCCTGTATTCCATGCAGATCTGCGGCGTTTTATCGGTCGAAAAGGAATCGACCACCACGATCTCGTCTGCGATCCCCCACAGGGATTCCAGGCAACGGGCAATGTTCCGTTCTTCGTTATGGGTAATAATAACTGCTGAAATTTGTATCGGCATAGGAAATAACGGCAGCAAAAACGAACCTGTCTACAAATAAAAATGTTTATGTTTCTCTTTTTATCTTGATCTTTCCATCAGCCCCATCTCTGAAACCCTGTTTAAAAAATCGTAAATCAAATATCGGTTCATCTGATATCTGATATCTGAAAGCTATCCCAATCCCGTCCGAAGCCAAAATGTTCCCTGATATGCGTTAGTTTACTGAATGAAAGCGTCACGGCCACCAGGGCTTCCTGGCAGGGTTCGGTTGTGACCAGTGGATTGCCAAGAGGGTCAACCACGGTGGTGTCGCCCGAAAAGGTAACTCCGTTGGCGTCCTTTCCGACACGGTTGACACCCACGGCATAGGCCATGTTCTCCATTGCACGCGATGCCAAAAAAAGGGTCCAGGCATTCCGGCGCACATCCGGCCAGCTGGCAATGTCGATCAGCACATCATAATCGTACGTTGCTTCCCGCAGTTTATTTTTGCACCACACCGGGAACCTCAGGTCATAGCAGATCAGCGGCTTGAACTTCCATCCTTTGTAAGTGAAAACCGGTGCCAGGTCGCCTCGTGTGAACCGATGGTGTTCGCCCCCGAACGTAAACAGATGCCGTTTATCATAGTAATCCCACGTCCCATCGGGCCGCATCCAGATCATGCGATTGAGGTAATGTCCGTCCTTTTGGATAATGATGCTCCCGGTGATCAGCGCCTGACGAAGTGACGCTTGTTCTTTCAGCCACTGCATGGAAGGACCGTCGGTCGTTTCAGCCAGGGACTCCGGTTCAACCACAAATCCCGTGGTGAACATTTCCGGCAGCACGATGATGTCGGCTGGTGCAGGGATCTGCTGAAGCCGCTCGGTAAACTTCTGCAGGTTAGCCTGGCGGTCGCCCCAGATCAGGTCTGCCTGGATCAGTGTTAAGGTTATATCTTGCATAGGATCTTTGCTGCTTTTTCAAGGGTCTCGTCTGTCTTGGCAAAGCAAAACCTGAGAACTTTATGGTCGGTCTGATTGTGATAGAATGACGAAACCGGAATGGAGGCAATGCCATTTTCATGAATCAGCCTTTCAGCAAACAGCCTGTCCTTTTCATCGGATATCTTTCCATAATCCAGAAGCTGAAAATAGGTACCGTAGGATGGAATGACTTCAAAGCGGCTACCGCTGACCAGGTTCACAAAATAATCCCTTTTGGCCTGAAAAAATTCCGAAAGATGCTTATAGTTATTTTCATCCTTTAAAAATTCAGCAAAGGCATACTGAACAGGCGAGTTGCAGGTAAAAACAATGAACTGGTGCACTTTTCTGAACTCGGTCATCAGCTCTTCCGGAGCCAGAACGTACCCGATCTTCCACCCGGTTGTCTGAAAAATCTTTCCGAATGATCCCACCACCAGGGTCCGTGATGCAAGTTCCGGGTACAGGCAGATGCTTTCGTGCCGGATGCCATCAAAAATAAGATGTTCGTATACCTCATCACTGAGGATGAGGATATCCCTGTTCTTGATGAGTTTTTCAAGTTTAAGCAGGTCATCCGGCTTAATGACGGCTCCTGTAGGATTATGGGGAGAATTAAGAATGATCATCTTCGTGCGGGAGCTGATCAGCTGTGGAAGCTTTTCCCAGTCGATGTGAAAATCAGGGTAGACCAGTTCCGAATATTTGATCATGCCGCCGTTCAACTTAACCGAAGGAGCATAGGAATCGTAAGCTGGTTCAAAGACAATCACTTCATCCTCATCTTTCACAAAGGCGGAAATGGCCGTATACAGAGCCTGGGTAGCCCCTGCGGTGATCGTGATCTCCTTGTCGGGATGATACGCCGTGCGGTAGATCTTCTTTACCTTATGGGCAATCATCTCCCTGAGTTCGGGCACACCTTCCATCGGGGCATACTGGTTGTAGCCGAGTTTCATATATTTACTCACCAGGTCGATCAAGGATCCCTGGATGGGAAAATCAGGAAAACCCTGGGAAAGATTGATCGCCTTGTACTCCTTAGCCATTTGGGTCATGACGGCAAAGATGGATGTACCGGTCTGAGGAAGTTTGGAAACAAGATTGCCCTGATACCGCTTCATGATGGTAGAATAGGATGCAGGGCAAATTTAAAGAAATCAGGCAAGCGAGAGGATAAAAATCTATCTTTGTACCCTTTTTTTAACAATCCAATACGTGATTTTATGAAGACGGTCGAAAATTTTGATTTCAAAGACAAGAAAGCGCTGGTGCGTGTTGATTTCAATGTACCGCTCAACGATCTGTTCCAGATCACGGATACGATGCGCATCGATGCTGCTGTTCCCACACTGCGGAAAATCCTTGACGACGGCGGAGCCATCATTGTCATGTCGCACCTGGGCCGGCCAAAAGAAGGTCCGGAGGAAAAATTTTCCCTGAAGCATCTGACAGGCTATCTTTCACAGGTTCTTCACACCCGGGTTCAGTTTGCGGATGACTGCGTTGGTGAGCAGGCTGCTGAAAAAGCCGCCAGCCTCCGGCCGGGTGATGTCCTGCTGCTGGAGAACCTTCGGTTTCATAAAGAAGAAACCAAAGGAGACACAGCGTTTGCCGGTAAACTGGCCAGGCTTGGTGATGTTTATGTGAACGATGCGTTCGGTTCAGCCCACCGGGCACATGCTTCCACCGCCGTCATTGCCAGTTTCTTCCCTGAAAAGAAAATGTTCGGATACCTGATGGCGAATGAAGTGGAGAACATCAACAAAGTCCTGGTCTCGTCAAGGCATCCCTTTACGGCCATTCTGGGAGGCGCAAAAGTTTCGGGCAAGATCGAGATCATCCATCATTTGATGGATAAGGTGGATAACCTGATCATCGGGGGTGGAATGATGTTCACGTTCATCAAGGCCCAAGGGGGCCTGATCGGGAATTCGCTGGTGGAGGACGAACTGCTGGATGTGGCCAAAGCTGCCCTCTACAGGGCGAAGGAGCTGGGCGTGAACCTGATGATTCCCGTGGATGCGGTTGCAGCAAGCGAATTCAACAATGATGCCCCCCGGAAAATCGTCCAGGCCGACCGGATACCGGAGGGATGGATGGGCTTGGATATCGGGCCCGAAACCAGGAAGATCTTCGCTGAGATCATACAGGACTCCTCAACCATTCTGTGGAATGGCCCCATGGGAGTTTTTGAAATGTCAAATTTCGAAGCAGGGACAAGATTCATTGCAGAAACGGTCGCTTCCGCCACGCAAAAAGGTGCTTTCAGCCTGATCGGCGGCGGGGATTCCGTTGCGGCCATCAACAAATACCACCTTGCCGGTAAAGTGAGTTACGTATCCACCGGTGGCGGTGCCATGCTGGAAGCTATGGAGGGGAAAATGCTGCCAGGCGTGGCGGCTATAGGGGCATAAATCCGCTGTCGGCAATGATGTCCTTTTCCTGCAGATGGTTTAATTTCAGCTTATCAAGATGAAAGAACGGTAGCAACAGCGGAACGATCGAAGCAACCGGCTGATAAAGAAAGGAATTCTCTTTCACCCCCGGGGTGATCAGCTTCTCATTCCTGTCAAAAGTCGTGATGAGATAAAGCAGGACACTCAGTAAAAGAACTGCCTTGGCAGCGCCAAACAGACCTCCCAGGAGCTTGTTGATCCAGCCGAGGGCCACCAGATCAGCAAGTTTTTCAAGCATTTTGCCAAAAAGGTGAACGACTACCAGGATCAGAATGAAAATGACCATAAAAGTTATGGCGGGCAGGTACTTCTCATCCGCATGGATGATCTGACCTACATAGCCGGAGGCTGCCCCGCTGAACCGGATACCCGCCCAGATCCCCAGTATGAGCGCAGCAAGGGTAGCCAGGCTGATGATCAGGCCCTTTGAATACCCACGGTAAGCCATGAAAAGCAGCGGAACGATCAGGATGAAGTCCAGCGCATTCATGCTGTTATCTTTTTAATTTCCTGGTAAGCTCGGTGGCAAATACAAAATCGTTCAACTCCTTGTTGTCTGACTGGAGAATGTCGTCCCTGCTCCCTTCCCACCAGAGGTGTCCCTCGTGGATAAAGGCCACCTGATCACCGATCTCCATCACTGAATTCATGTCATGCGTATTGACAATGGTTGTGATCTGGTATTCTTCGGTGATCTCATTGATAAGCTTATCGATGACATTGGCTGTACTGGGATCCAGTCCGGAGTTGGGTTCATCACAGAAAAGATACCTTGGATTCAGGGCGATGGCCCGTGCAATGGCGACACGCTTGGTCATCCCGCCACTGAGCTGCGACGGATACAGCTTATTGGCATTTTCGAGCCGGACGCGCTGCAGGCAAAAATTGACCCGGTCGAGTTTTTCCTTATTCCCCATATCCGTATTCATGGTCAGGGGGAACATCACGTTCTCCTCAACGTTCAATGAGCTGAACAAAGCACCGCCCTGGAACAGGGTGCCAAACTCCTTCCGCAGATTCTTCCTGCTTTCAAAATCCATGGCCATCAGGCTCTTGTCCTCATAGAGAATGTCCCCATCATCAATAGTGTACAGCCCAATGATGCACTTTAGCAGGACGGTCTTGCCCGAACCGCTCCTGCCGATGATCAGGTTATTCCTTCCTTTTGTGAACCGGGTAGTAATGTCAAAAAGTACCTGATTCCCGTTGAAGGACTTGGATATATGATTAACTTCAATCATTCAACAACAGCTGGGTCAGGATGAGATTGAACAGAATGATGAAAATGCTGCTTTGCACTACGGCTTTTGTGCTGGCTTTCCCTACATCTTCGGCTCCGCCCCGGGTTCTGTATCCGTAAAATCCGGAAATGGAAGTAATCAAAAATGCAAAAACACCCGTTTTGATCAAAGCATAGGCAATATCAGAGGATTGGTAAAACGCCCGGAGTCCGAGAATATAATCCGTAGTGGTCACCAGATTGGTGGAGATCCCCACGAGCCAGCCCCCGAGAAGAGCCAGTACCATGCTGATGATGATCAGGATGGGATTGATGAAAATGGAGGCTGCAATTTTGGGAAGGATGAGGTGATTTGCCGGGTTGACCCCCATGATCTCCAGGGCATCGATCTGTTCGGTGACCCTCATCGTTCCGATCTCAGAGGCAATCCGTGAGCCGACCTTTCCCGCCAGGATCAGGCTGATCATCGTGGGAGAAAATTCAAGGACAACGGTCTGACGCGTGGCAAATCCAATG
Organism: Bacteroidales bacterium; assembly: GCA_035342335.1. NCBI lineage: Bacteria > Pseudomonadati > Bacteroidota > Bacteroidia > Bacteroidales > Bacteroidales bacterium. The sequence goes on along the minus strand of DAOQWY010000001.1, from coordinate 132,274 downwards.
GTGAACTTCGGGATCAGCGGAGTGTCAATGTTAAAGGCCATCTGGATCGTGGCAACAGCACCCATGAATACTGAAATGATCGAAACGATCCAGAGTGATTCAAGTCCGATGCTCTCCACCTCCTTGACCGTTTGCTGGTGAAAGATCCGGAATTTTTCAGGCCTTTTAAAAACCTGATGCATCAAAAGCAGGTACTCCCCCAATTGAGAAAAAACTTTCAGCACGGGAAAATATTTCCGCTAATTTAGCGATTATTTCAAAGACCTCCATTGCTGGGGTGTAATTTTCAACAATGCCTGCCATTCAAAAATACCTATTCCGGGATAGGATCCGAAAACGACCTTCCATGATGGTTATCCTGACCTTTGTGGGTGCCACTATCCTTTTTACAGGTTGTGCTTCCAGTGAAAAGTACTACTCAAGCAAAAGCAAGAAATACAAAAAACTTAAACGAAGGTATGAAAAATACGACTGCGGATGTGACGCATTTCCCGGCACACGCAGCAATGATCCTGTAAAAAGCTGTGCATATCCCCAGTTCTGACTCCTTATCCTAATGGTTTGTTTCGTATTTTTGCCGGGTGCCCTATGATCGGATTTGCATTTAATCCTTCACCGGTATGAACGAAAATTACTTTTGTGTCATCATGGCTGGCGGGATCGGTTCGAGATTCTGGCCGGTCAGCAAACTTTCCCACCCGAAGCAGTTCATCGATATCCTGGGTACCGGGAAAACCTTGCTTCAACAGACCTTTGAACGTTTTGAGAAGATCTGCCTGAAGCAGAACATCTTCATCGTTACCAGTGAACTGTATAAGGAGCTGGTCGTATCACAAATACCGGGTATAGAGGAATCCCAGGTATTGTGTGAACCTGCACGGAGAAACACAGCGCCCTGTGTTGCCTACGCCAACTACCGGATCAAAAAGCGCAATCCGCATGCTACGATCGTTGTGGCACCCTCAGACCATATCATTTTAAAGGAAGATAGTTTTCTTGACATCATTCAATCGGCCCTTGCCGCCGCTGAAAAAAATCCCTGGCTGATCACCCTGGGTATCAAACCCCACCGGCCCGATACCGGCTACGGATACATCCAGTTTGTTGAATCCATTCCGTATCCTGCTGACTTAAGGATGAAACGGGTCAAGACCTTCACGGAAAAACCCGAGATCGAGATGGCGAGGTTCTTCCTTCAGAGCGGTGAGTTTCTTTGGAACTCGGGGATCTTTGTCTGGTCGCTGAACAGCATCCTGGATGCTTTTCACCTGTACCTGGAGGAAGTGGACTCCATCTTCAGGCAAGGGACAGCTGTCTATGGTACGCCCGGTGAAACGGAATTTATCCGGAAGGCCTATGCGATCTGTAAAAGCATCAGCATCGACTACGGGATCATGGAAAAAGCGGAAAATGTTTTCGTCCTTGCCTCCGATTTCGGATGGTCGGACCTGGGAACCTGGGGATCGCTGTATGAACAGCGGCCAAAGGATGAACAGGGTAATTCCGTCATCGGCGACCAGGTGATGACCTACGATACAAAAAATTGCGTCATCCATATGCCTTCGGATAAACTGGCCGTGATCCAGGGACTGGAAGATTATATCGTCGTCGAATCAGAGGGCATTCTGCTGATCTGCCGCAAATCCGATGAGCAGATGATCCGTCAGTTTGTGAACGACGTTCGTGAGAACAAAGGTGAAAAGTATTTCTAACCAGTAAAACAAACAGCGTATGAAACGTATTTTCCTGACCATTCTGCTACTTTCATTTCTTCACAGCCCCTCTCTTCGTGCTGATGAGGGTATGTGGCTTCCCCTGCTGATCGATCGCCTTAATTATGTTGATATGCAGGAAATGGGGCTCAGGCTGACTGCTGACGAAATCTACAGTGTAAACCATTCCAGCCTCAAGGATGCCATCATCATTTTCGGGCGGGGATGCACCGGTGAGATCATTTCGGAGCAGGGTCTGATCCTGACAAACCATCACTGTGGATATGGTGCCATCCAGTCGCACAGTTCCGTTGAGCATGATTATCTCACCGATGGCTTCTGGGCAGGCTCCTTCGAAGAAGAGCTTCCCAATGAAGGCCTTACCGCCCAGTTCCTGATCAGGATCGAAGATGTGACCTCTCGTGTGCTGGGCAGTCTGGAGGAGCAGATGACCGAGGCCGGCCGTGAAGAAGCTATCCGGAAAGTCTCCAGGGAGATCGAAGCGGAGGCTGCTGCCGGAACCCACTACAATGCCTCTGTCAGAAGCTTCTATTTCGGGAATGAATTCTACCTGTTCGTCTATGAGACCTTTACCGATATACGGTTTGTCGGGGCGCCCCCTTCCTCCATCGGCAAATTCGGGGCCGATACCGATAACTGGATGTGGCCGCGGCATACAGGGGATTTCTCCCTGTTCAGGGTGTACGCGGGCCCCGATGGAAAACCTGCACCTTATTCCAAAGACAATATCCCCCTGAAACCCAAACATTATTTACCCATTTCCATCGGTGGCGTTCAAAAGGGCGATTTTGCCATGATCCTGGGATACCCCGGAGGTACCGACCGGTATCTGCCATCCTTTGGAGTTGAGACCGCCATTGACCAGAACAACCCTTCCATCGTGAAGATCCGGCGGCAGAAACTGGATATCCTGCGGGAAGCGATGGACTCTGATCCGGCCATCCGGATCCAGTACGCCAGTAAATATGCCGGCACCTCCAACTACTGGAAATACTACATTGGACAGACCAAAGGATTGAAACGGCTGAAGGTGGCTGATGACAAAAGAGCGGCGGAAGCCGCCTTCCAAATGTGGATTGCCACCTCTCCCGATCTGGAAGCGCGTTATGGAACTATCCTGGGGGATATGGAAAAAGCCTACGGAGTCCTCAAACCGTATGACCTTTTCAGGTTCTATTCCAGCGAAGGCATCCTCAGGGGCTGTGAGATCTTAGGCTTCTCCCGGAATTTTTCAGATCTCTACAGGGAGCTGTTGAAAAAGGAAGCAGATCAGAAAAAAATTGACCAGCTGATTGCCTCTCTGAAAAATCAAAGCAAACGGTATTTCAAGGATTACAACGCCCCTACGGACCAAAAACTGCTGTCGGCCATGCTGAGTCTTTTTTATAACGACGTTCCGGCATCCTTCCATCCGCCCGTGATCGAAGCCATTCATGCCAAATACAAGGGTGATTTTTGCAGCTACGCAGCCAGGACATTTGAAAAATCCATCTTTGCCGACCAGCAAAAGGTTATGGACTTTTTGGATAAACCCAGTGCCAGGATCCTGGAGAAAGACCCGGTTTTTTCTTTCATCCAGCAATTCATGGATTACTACCGGGCGAAAATGTCGGAGGTGGAGGATCAAAACACCCTGCTGGCAAAATCACGCCGGCTTTACATGGAAGGACTGCTGGCAATGCAAAAAGACAGGACCTTTTACCCGGATGCCAATTTTACGATGCGCCTTACCTACGGACAAATCCTGGATTACTACCCGGCCGATGCGGTGCATTACGACTTCAGAACCAGTCTCGACGGAGTAATAGAAAAGGAAGATCCATCCAACTGGGAATTTGTGGTTCCTGAAAAATTGAAAGACCTTTGGGCCAGGAGTGATTTCGGACCTTACGGCGAAAACGGCGAAATGTACACTTGTTTTACGTCGAACCACGATATTACAGGGGGAAATTCAGGCTCTCCGGTCATCAATGGCAGCGGAGAGCTGATCGGGCTGGCTTTCGACGGCAACTGGGAAGCCATGAGCGGTGATATTGCCTTTGAACCCGAACTGCAAAGAACCATCAGCGTCGACATCCGCTATGTGTTGTTCATCATTGATAAATATGCAGGAGCTGACAGGATCCTTGCCGAAATGACCATACGGAAACCTGATCAGCAGGCGGCACCTGTCAGGGTTAAAACTCCGGTGCAGCCATCCGTGCCGGTGCCTGTTGAACAGTAAGGCTCTGGCGGCAAGAGGGAATGCCCTCAGCCTTTTTTATCGGTTTCCAGAAGGTGGAGCTCCAGATCGGCAAGGATCACATCCATCTGTTTTGTTTTGCTCAGGTCAAGGTAATAGGCCAGCAAAACACCCGGCACTGACCGGAGGGCATGAATGAGCCTCTCGGTCTCCGCAGCGGTGGTCTCACCGCTAACCATCAGGAAATAATCGGTTTGCTTGAATTCGGGGATCAGCTTGGAATCAGGGTGATGATTGGATAAAAGCAAATAATCAAGACGGCGGTTGGTGTCCTGATGGCGATACAGTGAGTATGAGCAGGATTCAAATTTACCGGGAAAGACGATCCCGAAATCCGGCAATTTCCTTAAGTGCAGATCCAGCTTTTTGTTGATGTGAAAACAAAGCTGATAATCTTTCGACCGGCAGGCGATCCCAATGAATACGGGCCAGTGCTTCTGCCGCGTCAGTTCCAGATTGTATTTTTTTGCCATGGCCCTTACTCGTCCTGAAAAACCGGATCATCCTGGAAAATATGGTTGCAGGCTTCCTCGGCGGCGTTTTGCTCCGCTGCTTTGATCGAGGGTCCTCCGCCCTTACCTAAGACGGTCTGATCAATCACTGCTTCAACCAGATAATGTTTACGATGCTTGGAGCCTGCTTCTTCGATTACACGAAATTCCAGTACTTTCTTCGATTTCTGTGTCCATTCGAGGAGTTTGCTTTTGAAGTTCAGGTCCTGGGTTTCCAGCTCATTGATATCCATATGGTATTTAATGATATGGGATACAATGATTTTATAGGAAAATTCATATCCTTTATCCAGGTAGATTGCTCCCAGGAAGGCTTCCAGTACGTCACCCATCATGGACCTGGACTGTGTTGATCCTGCATGGCTGGTTTCAATCAGGTGGTCCAGTCCCAGGTTCACGGAAAGGGAGTTGAGCTGGGCCCGGCTGACCATCTTCGATCGCATTTCGGTCAGAAATCCTTCATCCTTGAAAGGGAATTTCTTAAAGAGATAATCGGCCACTACAAGACTGAGGACCGCATCACCCAGGAATTCCAGCCGTTCATTGCTGATCTTTTTGCCGTTAAAAAGCTCGACGGCCGCAGATCTTGGGCGAAAAGCAAGTTTATAGAGAAAAATGTTACCCGGGTAATAGCCAAAGATGGAATAAATGGCGTCGTAAAGGTCTTTTTCCTCGGAAAGATAAACTTTTACAGGTTTGAGCTTCTTCAAGAGTTAAAAAACTTAATCCTGATGTTTCCTGAAAACGATCGAAACATTGTGTCCACCAAAGCCGAACGTATTGCTCAGCGCAGTGTGGATCGCTCTTTTCACCGCAGTATGGTAGGTGAAATCCAGCTTGTTGTCAATATCAGGATCATCCGTAAAATGGTTGATGGTAGGGGGTACAATATCATGATAGATGGCCAGGATGGCCGCAATCGCCTCAACGGCACCAGCAGCTCCCAGAAGGTGTCCGGTCATGGATTTGGTGGAATTGATACTGATCTTGCAGGCGTGCTCTCCAAAGAGTTTGCTGATTCCCTTGGATTCAGTGACATCATTCAGGGGTGTGGAGGTGCCATGGGTATTGATATGGTCGATCTCCTCAGGTTTTATTCCGGCATCCTCCAGGGCAGTTTTCATGCAAAGATATGCCCCCAGTCCTTCCGGATGGGGAGAGGTCATGTGGTAAGCATCCCCGGAAAGTCCGCCACCGATGACTTCGGCATAGATCCGGGCCCCCCGTTTCAGGGCATGTTGCCGCTCTTCGAAAATCAGCGCTCCGCCTCCTTCCCCGATGACAAATCCATCCCGGTCCTTATCAAAAGGCCTGGAAGCAGTCTTCGGATCATCATTTCGTGTGGATATGGCATGCATCGCATTGAATCCACCGACCCCTGCGTCATTGATGGCCGCCTCACTCCCGCCTGTGACAAACACATCGGCTTTGCCGAGCCGGATGTAATTCATGGCATCCACCAAGGCATTGGCCGAAGAAGCGCAGGCCGAAACAGTCGTAAAATTGGGACCCCTGAATCCATATTTAATGGAAATATGTCCGGCAGTGATGTCGACGATCATCTTGGGGATAAAGAACGGACTGAAACGCGGCGTACCATCCCCTCTTCCATAAGCTACGATCTCTTCCAGGAATGTTTCCAGCCCCCCGATCCCTGAACCCCAGATCACCCCGACACGGTTGGAGTCAATTTTCTCCAGATCCAGACCCGAATCCCTGACCGCCTCGTCGGCCGTTACCAGTCCATACTGGGTAAACGGATCATACTTTCTGACCTCTTTACGGTCAAAATAGTGCAACGGATCATAGCCTTTCAGCGGACAGGCAAATTTGGTCTTGAATTTCGACGTGTCAAAACGGGTAATCAGCTCAGCACCACTAACCCCGCTGACCAATCCGTTCCAGTAGTCCGAAACGTTATTGCCTAGCGGGGTTAGTGAGCCAAGTCCGGTTACTACGACTCGTTTTAATTCCATGTACCAATTTATTTGGTATTATCCTCAATGTACTTGATCGCATCGCCAACCGTACCGATCTTTTCTGCCTGATCGTCAGGAATGGCAATATTGAACTCCTTTTCAAATTCCATGATCAACTCAACAGTATCCAGCGAATCAGCACCAAGATCATTGGTGAAACTGGCTTCGGGTGTTACTTCGTTCTCGTCAACACCCAGCTTATCAACGATGATAGCTTTTACTCTCGATGCAATGTCTGACATATCTTTTCTGGTTTTGGTTAATTGGGTGCAAAGAAAGTAATTTTAAGGCTCAAAACAAAAAAAACAGTCAATTTTCCGCTGAAATTCTTACATTGCAGCGTGAAACATCCACCTGAACATGAAGAATATAGCCATCTTCGCCTCCGGGAGTGGCACCAATGCCGGGAATATTGCTGAATATTTCCGGTCGAATCAGGATATCTGCATTAAACTAATCCTTGCCAACAGGCAGGATGCTTATGTGCTGAAACGTGCTGAAACATTTGGAATACCCACCTTTGTTTTCAATCGTAAGCAGTTTTATCAAACCGATGACGTTTTAAACATCCTGAAAACGAATAAGATATCCCTGATCGTACTGGCAGGGTTTCTCTGGCTTGTCCCTGAAAACATCCTGAAGGCCTATCCCCATAAAATCATCAACATCCATCCTGCCCTGCTCCCAAAATATGGCGGCAGTGGTTTCTACGGACCGATCGTCCATGAATCGGTGATCCGGTCAGGAGAGAAGGAATCCGGTATCACGATCCATTATGTCAATGAGGTCTACGATTCCGGCCAGATCATTTTCCAGGCACGCTGCCCCGTAGAACCGGACGATACGGCGGAAAGCCTTGCCCAAAAGGTTCATCAGCTCGAGTATGAGTACTTTCCGGTAGTTATTGAGAAACTGCTCAATGAATAACCATTACCGATTACCCAGATAGAAGTAGAGGGTCAGGTAGAAGCAGAGATATGAAAGGAGGGATGAAATCTGATATCATCTTTCCTTTCATATCTCTATATCAAATTCCACCTTTACCTCTATCTGGGTAATCGGTAATCGTAATTCAAACAAAAAATAGCACCACCCCTCCCACCGACACAAACGCCCCGAGGACTTCTTTCCACGATACCTTTTCCCTGAAAATGACCACAGATGGCAGGATGATGAAAATGGGAACGATCGCCATGATGGTGGAGGCAATGCCCGTGGAGGTGTGCTGGACGGCCAGCAGGGAAAAGGAAATGCCCAGGAACGGACCGAAAACAGATCCCACCGTGATCGTCAACATTCCCTTTGGATCCTGGACTGCCTTCATTACGCGGCCCCAGCGCCTCATCAGCAGAATGACGATGATAAACCCGATGACGCCTGCCGTGATCCGGATCTGCGTTGCGGAAAAAGCATCGTAATCCTCCATCCCGAACTTGCTCAGCACCAGGCCCACCGCCTGCCCGGCAGCACCGCCCAATGCCAGTAACAGCCCCCTGACCGGATGACGGATCTGCATCTTTTCTCCCTTATTGGTCCGGCTGAAGATCGCCATTCCGATACCGGCAATGGTCAAAAACATTCCCAGGATGTTCATCAGGGTCATCACTTCCCCAAGCACGATCCAGGCGACAACGGCCGTGATGGGAGGCACCAGGGTCATAACCAGCATCGCAGTCCGGGAACCAATGATGGTATACGATTCGAACAGCATCAGGTCCCCGATCACCAACCCGACAATGCCCGACAGGGCAAGCCAGAACCAGGCATGGGCTGAAGCATCCTGCGGGAAGGGCATTCCACGCACGATCCCATTGAAAATGCAGAGAATGATCCAGGCAAACACCAGCCGGATCAAATTCACCGATAAAGAACCCACCCGCTTGCTTGCCACCTCAAACGTCAGCGCCGTGACCGTCCAGAAACAGGCAGTGGCCAGCGCCGCTAATTCGCCAATGTGAGAGGAAAGAACCGACATCGCGCAAACATACAAAATACAAAATTCCAAATTCCATGATCCAAAATCCAAACAAATTTCAGGATTCAATTTCCAGACTTCAGGTACTTCAATGACCAATCTTGGAAATTGTCTTTTGGGATTTGCCTGGGATTTGGGTCCTGGGATTTGGGATTTGCATCAGTTAGTATTAACTATCGCCTTGGCTGCTGCCTCTAATGTTGCCATACCCGAAATTTCGCTCCCCACTGCCTGCCGCATCCACTCCTGGGGAACGATCGTGCCCTGGGTATAGATCCGCTGGACCTCGTCGGCGAAATTCCTGCCCTGCATATGCTGTTCAAGCTGAAAATCGATCAGGTGACCCACCGGGTAAGCGGGCAAATAGATGGTACGGTAGATCATATGGGAGTAGATGGCCAGGATGGGTTCGTCCCTGGTACCGAACACATCCGAATAGTACTTGTTCCAGATATCCTTCGCAATGGCAATCACCGCCTCTTTCAGCTGCGCCGGAGTGGCATCCGGGTGCGCATACATCCACCGCCAGGCGTACATGTCGACCAGCGATACACCCATGATCTCATAAGCTGCCCAGGAATTGTCCAGTGCCAGCATCTTTTCCTTGTCCGGATCGTCGCTCCTTATTCCCAGCAGCTCCAGGTCGCGTTTCTGGAACATGAATGCCAGCGCTTCGGTGAAGGCCGTGTTGGGTACGCCGTTCAGGATATAATAATCGACATCCTGGAGCGAAATGGTCTGTTCCACGTTGTGCCCGAACTCGTGGGTGGCAATGTTGTATCCCTTGTAGTTCATTCCCTCCGGCCCGATCCGGGTTCTCAGGTGTGCCTTCTCCGAACGCATCTCCGCGCCAGCCGCATGGCCAATGCCACGGGAAGCGTCCACCTGTATCTTCGAAGCAATCTCAGTGGCTTTGGCAGGCGTAAAACCAACCTTCATGAGAATATTCGGCAGATCTTTTTCAAAGGCCTCCCGGGAAGGATAGTTCGCATTGACGATTTTAGTCAGCTCTTCTTCGGAAATGGTGCTGCGCGATTTAAACCCATTGTACCAGATGTCGAAGGGCTGCAGATCCCTTCCCAAACGTTCTGTGACAAGCTTCCCCACATCCCTGATCACGGGCGAAGAGATGAAGTCCACGAACATTTTTTCGACATCGGCGTACGGTATTTCCATCTCCGTCTCAAAGTTCCGGTCCACATAGTTTGGATAGTTGGGCTGGTAGGGATCAATGGCTTTCACGGCTTTGAAATTGTTCAGCCAGTATTCGTAACGCCTGTCGGGCTCGCGGGTGAATTCCACCGGCTGCCCGTCCCGGTATACTTTGTTCAGGTACGGATCCCACTGGAGGTCATTTTTGTCGATCACCTCCACAGGGATCGACTGGTCGATGATCCGCTGCATCACCTGGTAGATCATCTTCTGTTTGGCAAGCCCGTTCTCCTGGTTATAGTGAGACTTGAGCTCGTCGCGCAGTCCCCAGTGGGTGATCAGGCGCAGATCTTCCGGAAACCAGCTGTTCATGGACGAATCCACCAGCTTTCCCATGTAAATGTTGTACGACTGGATGTAGGTGTTGGCTTCGGTGCCTGCCTTATAAACGGCCTGGTACAGTTCGGGAGGAACCCTCGAAGTAAAAAGATCGCCCATCCGGGCATGGGCCCATTGTTTGCGGGTCCACTCCCTGCCCAGTTCCGTCTTTTCTTTCAGGGAGTAAAAGGGAAAGTTCAGGGAAACGATGAAGGCAATTTTAGTGTTGTAAAAATCTTCCGTCATATGAGATGCCGGATTATACGCTCCGAACATCTCGTCAATGGCCGTCAGTTCGCCCACATCCAGGTCGAGTGGCTCGTTCAGCTGAAGGATCATTTTACCAAAATTACCATTCACTACCTCCAGGTACTGCGAAAGCTTGGTGAACAGAACATCAAGATCCACTTCATTTCCGATGAACTGCTGCTTGCAGAACGCCTGGAAATCCGCCGTTGAACCGTCGGATGCACGCCAGAGGGAAGCAACCTGTCTAACACCCCGCTCGATGCGGAAACGGTTCTGTTCTCCGTAAAGTCCGACGAGGGTATCGATCGCTGATTTCTGAATATCCTGACTGATGGACCACACCGCTGCCGGTGTCGTTTGCCCCGGACGTTCAGGCTGCTGACAGGTCATGAAGCCGAATGACAGAGCCATGAGGACAAGAATTACCAGTATTTTCTTCATTTTAAAAATATTAAGCACTTTGATATTTAACAAAGGTACGGATCGTCACTTCAAAAATACGAAATCCAGTGTAAGGCAAGAGGACCTTTCGCTATGAATTCGCCTGAATCAACTGTATGATGGATGAGATGATGCTTCCCTGTTTTTTCCAGTGTCCTTTCCGGACCCGGTAGATCAGGTGATCATCCTGCGTTGTGATGATGATTTCAGGCGGAAGAGGTGCATTAAAGAAACAGGCCAGGCCGGAGAAAGGAAGCTTGGCCGTGAAACGATGGTGCCATTTCTGATGATTCTCAACATCGATGAACAGTTTGCTGGCCCGACAGGTGGTTGAACAGTCTCCTGACCTCAGTGATAGGCTGTCAGCCGGATTGGACGAGGAGGAAAAGTAAGAAAAATTGATCGTGACAGAATCGCGTCCTGTCAGGTAGCTGATGTCAAAAATCAAGCGGCTTTTCGTTTCCTTCTCCTGAAAATCATCCAGGGGTAAAATGAAATAAAGAGTTCCGCTTTCAAGGAGAGCAGAAGTATAATACTTCGACAGTTTCTGACCCGAAACTTCCGAAGGTGCCGAAAAAATGCAAATGAATAAAAGAATGGCCAGGATCGATGCCTTTTTGGCCTTACTCACCATAAACCACAATCTTGTACTTGGCATAGACCCCAAGGATAACATTCACATGCTCATCCACATGATGGATCCTTGTTATTCCTGCTGATTTTGCAGCTGCATCAATGCTGGCATCACCCAGTGCGACGATCCCCAAAATGGAGGTTGCTTCAGCCGTACCCACCCGGTCTGCACCCGTATTGCTGGTCACGGCAAAAGGAGCCTTCACATCCGAATAAATGAATCCCGTCAGGGGTGATTTCACCATTGCACAACCCGACAGAATGAATACTCCGATCAAAAACACCAGTAATTTTTTCATGGATTGAGTCTGTTAAGTGAAACATATTATAATGAGCCTGAAAGTTTTTTCAAAGATACTACGGGATTCGGGTAGATTCAACTCCCACGTTTGTTAAATTTTTCCTAAATTTCCTCATTTTGACCAAACACAATCCGTATCTGACCACCTTCACTTTCGTGAATGAGGCCTATTGTACCCGTTAAATGTTACCACTGTTTCCAGTGGCTTTCTTTTTTTTCTCCGCAATGAATCATCCGCTGAGGGGTAACCCAGTGTGATCAGCAGTCCGACGGTTTTGGCGGCTGGAAGGCCCAGCAGCTCTTTCACTTGTTTTTCCTTGAACCAGCCGAGCATACAGGTACCAAGTCCCAGTTCCGCCGCCTGCAGACAAAAATGTTCGGCAGCAATACCGATGTCCATCAGCGACCATTCCTTATGTTTGACGCGAATGGCCAGCTGGGTTATGACTTTGGGGTGTTCCAGAACGATCGCAAGGATGACGGGTGCCTGAAGTGCAAACCGGTTAAAACCAACGACCGATGTATAGGTAGCATGGGCCACTTTGTCCTTCAGCTCCGGATCATCCACCACGATGAACGACCAGGGCTGGGAATTGCTCGCCGATGGAGCCAGTCGTGCCGCTTCAAGGCATTTCATGAGCTTCTCTTTCTCAACCTCCCGGTTCGAGTAACGGCGAACGCTCTGCCTGAGCAGGATCAGATCCAAAAAATCCACCATTTTCCCCCTCAGATTAATTTTTTAATTTCCATCAACCGGCAGATCAGTTCCGCCATCTCATCTACAGAAAAAGATTTGCAGTTGAGAATCGCATCAAACAATTCCGAATGCGGAGCTCCCTTCCCGAAATCGGCCAGCAGTTTTTCCCTTCCCCTGTCCGTTTCCTGAATATACTTCAGTGCTTCTGCCGAAGTGATGCCGTTTTTTTTGCTGATCAACTCCGTGCGCCACTCCAGTGGAGCCTGCAGTTTGAAGTGCAGTGACCTGGGATGGTCCTGTGCAATGACAACACCTGCCCGTCCGAGAATGACCACATTTCCCTGGCTGGCATAAAAACGGATGACATCTGTGATCGTCTTTCTGATCTGACGGTCACTTTTGTAATACCTGGTCGACATCGAAAGGATCATTTCATCCAGAAGTGTCTTCTTCTCTCCTTTGAAGACAGGTTTCAGAACAGCAGGATTCAACTCCAACTCCCTGGCAGCCAGTTCAATTACTTCCTTGTTAACAACCTTCCATACCTGCTTGTTCTTTTTATCTGCCTGCATCTGGTTCAAACGCTGCACAAGCTTGCTGGCTAAATTGGTACCCGAGCAACCAGCTTCCCTGGAAATTGTAACTACCGGCAGCGGATCTGATTTCCTGGAAACAGGAGGTAGCGTCTCGCCTTTGAGCCGCTCCTCCATATACTTCATCAATAAGTTTTTCATTGTTTAAAGTATCAAATATGAAATGACCATTGAATGACCATCAATGACTATGAATGACCATACCCTTTCTTCCCCAGCAATGCAAACATCTTGTTCTTGTACGCCTCGACGCCGGGTTGATCAAAAGGATTCACTCCCAGCAGATAGCCGCTCAGGGCGCAGGCATATTCGAAAAAATACAACAACTGTCCCAGGTGAAATTCATCCATCCGCTCCATTTCCAGGGTAAGCACCGGAACATTGCCGTCAACATGAGCCATCAGGGTCCCTTGCGCAGCCTTGCTGTTCACCTCTTCCAGTTTTTTTCCCGAAATATAGTTCAGTCCGTCAGGATCGTCCCGGAAGGCCGGAATGATCAACTGCCTGCTGGTTTGCTTCACCAGGATCATCGTTTCAAACAAATGCCTTGCACCGTCCTGAATGTATTGTCCCATGGAATGCAGGTCGCTGGTAAAATTGACATTGGCAGGGAACAGACCTTTATGCTCTTTCCCTTCGCTTTCACCGAATAATTGTTTCCACCATTCGGCCAGGAAAGAAAGCGAGGGCAGGTAATTGACAAGGATCTCGATGGCCTTGCCCTGCCTGTACAGGGAAGAACGGGTTGCTGCATATAAAGCCGCAGGATTTTCATTCATTTGTGCGCTTACAGCGGCTATTTTTTCCATATGCATCGCACCAGCGAGCAGATCCCGGATGTCAAAACCAGCCACGGCAACGGGCAGCAATCCGACCGGTGTGAGCACGGAATACCTTCCGCCTATATCGTCAGGCACGATATACGTCGTATATCCCTGTTCGTCCGAAAGTTTTTTCAGCGCTCCCCTTGAACGGTCGGTTATGGCCATGATCCGGGTGCGGGCCTTTTCACGGCCATATTTCCGCTCAATGTGATCCTTCAGCAAACGAAAGGCGACGGCAGGCTCGGTGGTCGTCCCGGATTTGGAAATGACGATCAATCCATAATCATACTGGTTCAGAATATCCAGAAGAAATGCATGGTAATCCTCACCGATATGATGTCCGGCAAAAAGAATGACGGGTGTGGTCCGCTCCCTGTCCAGCGTATGAAACGGATGGCCAAGCGCTTCAATGACTGCTCTTGATCCCAGGTAAGAACCGCCAATGCCAACCACAACAACCACCTCGCACAGCTCCTTCATCCTGGCAGCATCATCTAAAATCCGTCCGATCATTGTCTGATCTGTTTTGGATGGCAGATCGATCCATCCCAGGTAGTCATTTCCCTTACCGGTCCTGTTCATCAAAACCCGGTGCTGCACCAGAAGTTCCTCCTGTATCTTATCCAGGTGGTTGTCCTGAAGAAAGCCAGCTGCGTGATCAATGTTCACTTTTATCGTCGGGGTGTTCATTCTGTTGATTTATGGTTTAAAAATACATCTTTTCCAGCTCAAAGGCAAGAGGTGATCTTTCGGTCATTCCCGTGCAAACTTAACAAAATTTACTGGATGGGCATCGGCAGGCAGGGAGCCACCAACACGAAAAAGAACATTCCCCCGTATCCTGCAGAAGAAGACAAAGCCTTCGTTAATAATTGTTAAATTGCAGAACATTTTGATTATCAGTCAGTATTTTTGCAAGTCAGGATTCTTCAAGGATGAAAACGAAGCATATCCTTTTGATTACCATTATTATTTCACTTGCCCTGATCGGTCTGGCAGGCATCCAGGTCTACTGGATCAACAACGCGATAAAGGTCAGGCAGACCGGATTTGACCGCAGTGTGAATGAAGCCGTCACAAAGGTCATTCATAAGCTTGAAAAAAATGAAATGACCGAACAGATCCGTCAGAAGGAGAGCTTTTATAAGCGGGGATCAGATATTTTCCGGAGCATTGATTCGATCAATCTGATTTATTACCAGGAACTGGAGTTGCTTCAGCATAAGGGCCAGGATCAGTCACTTCCCCCCGACAGTGCCGCAAGGCAACGTTTGATCAGGTTGCTTCAGAACAAATCTTCCCTGTTCAACGACGTCTTTGAAGATATGTACACCTTCAGGCATTATATGGATATTGAGCAACGGATCGATTTACACAGGCTTGACTCCATGATCCGGACGGAACTCAGGCAGACCGGGATCCGGACAGAATTTGAACTTGGCGTTTACAGCACATCCAGGAACCGCCTGGTCATCGAAAAAACAGGGAATTACAGCAGGGAATTGCTGGAAAAAAGCATCGGATTCACCCTTTTCCCAGGCGATGCTTCCTTCACACCTGATTATCTGCTGATCTATTTTCCCAGGGAAAAACAGTTCCTGCTCAATCAGATGGCCGGTATGCTAAGCATTTCCGTATTCCTCATCCTGGTCATCATCATTGCGTTCGTCCTGACGATAAAATCGGTGATCCAGGAGAAGAAACTCGCCAGCATGAAAACGGATTTCATCAACAACATGACCCACGAATTCAAAACACCCATTTCAACGATCTCTCTTGCCTGTGAGGCATTGGCCGATAACGACATAAAAAACATGGAAGGCATCTCTGAAAATTATATCAACATCATAAATGAAGAGAACAAACGTTTGGGTATTATGGCGGAAAAGATACTGCAGACTGCCGTTCTGGAAAAGGGAAAATTAAAGCTCTCGCTTGAAGAGGTGAACATCCACAAAATTCTGGTGGATGTAATCAACAACATTGCCATTCAGGTCGAGATCAATGATGGGACCATTGTAAAGGATTTCCGGGCAACTTCTCCGGACCTACAGGCTGATAAGATCCATTTATCCAATGTATGTTATAACTTGCTGGAAAATGCCAATAAATATTCGCCCAAAAAACCCCATATCGTAGTTACCACAATGAATGTCGAAGGGGGTATCGAAATAGCGATCAAAGACAATGGCATCGGGATCAGCAAGTCGGATCAGAAAAAAGTCTTTGATAAACTCTACCGTGTGCCCCAGGGTGATCTTCATAACTTCAAAGGCTTCGGCCTGGGATTGAGTTATGTGAAGGCCATTGTGGAAAAACACAACGGTCATATCCACCTCGAAAGCGAAGAGGGAAAAGGAAGCGTCTTTACGGTGTTTTTACCGTTTGACCAGTAATGAAGCTGCCATCTGCCAGCAGCAAGACTGGCTGGAATAGTAAAAACTGACCATTAATAACTGATGAATGATCCTGGCTGATTGATATTAAAATTTTCATCCTACATACTTCATTCTTCATAAAACAACCATTATATGACCATCACCCCCATCAAAGTCCTGCTTGCTGAAGATGACCGTAATCTTGGCAATATCCTGAAGGCATATCTTGAGGCCAAAGGGTACCCTACCCGTCTGACCGTGAACGGGGAAGAGGCTTTCAAAGCCTATCAGCGGGAGGATTTCGACTTTTGTATCATTGATATCATGATGCCGGTCAAAGACGGATTTTCAGTTGTCAAGGAGATCCGGAGCATTGATAACAAGATCCCGATCCTGTTCCTGACGGCCAAATCGCTGCCCGAGGACAAGCTGAAAGGATTCGAGCTGGGAGCCGACGATTACATTTCCAAACCGTTCAGCATGGAAGAACTGCTGGCACGGATGCAGGCAATCCTCCGCAGATCCCGCCAGGATAAGGATATAGCTTCAGGTGCATCCGTGTACTCCATCGGAGACTATCAGTTTGATTATCCCCGGCAGATCCTGACCTGGAAAGAGTCGGAGCAAAAACTCACCAGCAAGGAAGCTGAACTGTTAAAACTACTGTGTGAAGCAAAGAATGAAGTGCTGGACCGCCGGTATGCCCTGAATAAAATCTGGTTCGACGACAGCTATTTCAATGCGCGAAGCATGGATGTCTATATTGCCAAACTCCGAAAATACCTCAGGGAAGATCCGCGGGTGGAATTACTGAACGTTCACGGGATAGGATTCCGGCTGCTGAAGCCCTGATGCCAGTACCTTAAAAAAGGCAACCGGTTTGTACCCGGTTGCCTTCCTTGCTTACAACCAAAAAATAACCATGAAAAAGTTTACTGCTAATTGACAAGTGTCTTTCCTATAATATCTCTTGCGGCTATGGTCAATAAAAACAAAACAACAATCAGGATCAGGACCATGACTTTCGAATGAATAAGCCGGGGGAGTATCTTTTTAATGTTTAATGTCAATGACTTCACGTCGCCTTGTTTAGTTTAGCACTTAATTTTTTACTTAGAACATTCCTAAGATGCACTTATTTGGGGAAAGGTTGCGTGGGCTCAAAAATAATTCGATTTTTTTATTAAAAAACCTGTCGCACAACGCAACGAATGGATGCCTGATTTCATCTATACAACGTTGTCCGTTCTTTGAATCGTTGAGGAAAATCGCTACTTTTGTTTTCATTAGCGCTGAATCATTATCCTGTGGACGAAAGAACCCTTGAGGAAATCATAAACGGGTGTAAAGCCGGAAATGTCAAGGATCAGGAAAGACTTTTCAACCTTTACTCCGAAACGATGTTCGGCGTTTGCCTCTATTATTCGCGGGATACATCCGAGGCTGAAGATTTGTTGCATGACGGATTTCTTAAAATCTTTCAGCATATCCATACATTTCGCTATCAGGGATCCTTTGAAGGGTGGATGCGCAGGATCATGGTCAACACCTCCCTGGAGCGCTTCCGGAAGGAACGTCATCTGTATTCGCTGAGTGATGTGGAGAATACGTTGGAAGACGTCATGGAAGAAAACATCATTGGCCAGATCTCCACCAAAGATCTGGTTAAGTTGATACAGGATCTTTCACCGCGATACCGGATGGTATTCAACCTTTATGCCGTGGAAGGATACTCGCACAAAGAGATCAGCAGGATGATGGGGATCACCGAGGGTACCTCAAAATCCAACCTGGCAAGGGCCAGGGCGATATTGCAGCGGAATGTAAAGCATTTTTTCCTTACGGACAGCAAAACGATCAAATGAACAATGCAGTACGATCCTAAAAATCTGGACCAGTATTTTGCGGAATCACTGAACGGATTCCGGCAGAAACCGCCCGATGGTACCTGGCAAAGGCTGGAAGCGGATCTGCTGGCCGCCCGCCGTCACAGACGCCTGATCTTATACCGTTGGACCGCCGCGGCCGCGATGCTGCTCATCGCCCTGGCTGCCGCATTTTACTTTACAACCATCACCCCGGATCATCAGCCCGGCGATCAGCCGCTCTCCCAGGTGCAGGCTCCTGCCACCTGCCAGCCACCCATTCCGGCTGCTCCCGAAAATGACATTCTACAAAACATCACGCAAGAATCAACGCCAACCATTCCTTCTCCTTCCACCGGACAAACCGCTGAAATGATCACCAGAACCACAGGCCAGTCTGATGTTCCGTCCGTTCCCGTTCCGACCGGTGAGCCGGAAATCGCTGAAACCCTGGTGACGGATGAAATCCAAAAGGAGGTGACTCCATCGGAGGATGCTGAAATTGATGCCGCTCAACCATCACCGGGGGACAACCACGTTCCTGACATCCCGGAACCGGAACAGAAGAATATCCTGACCAAGCCACTGACCGATTTCACCTTTCAGGATCAGCCGGAAGTCATTAAAACCAACTCCAGATGGAGCATCGGCGGCAGTTTTGCACCCGTCTACGCTTACCGGAGCATCCGGATCGATGCCGAAGAGCTGCCCCCTGACGTGAATCCCGACATCAACTACTACAACAGCTCCGAAGAACCCGTTTACTCGTACTCGGGAGGCGTGGATGTTGCGGTGAATATGAGCGATAAATGGCAGTTCCGGACCGGGTTGTACCTTTCCAGCCTGGGGCACAGCAATCAGGAGGTGACCGCTTACGAAGCGGAAGGAGTGAAAGACCTGCTGAAGGTCTCTTCCTCCACCGGCGTGATCCGGATCACTACGTCCAAACTTCCCGAAGACTTTGTGGATAACTCCGTCCGACGCGACTCCATTACCGATGCAGTCTATATCAATTCCAGTATACGCCAGTCGTTCACCTACCTGGAACTGCCCCTGCTGGTGCGGTATGCACTCCTTGACAGGCGCTTTGGCCTGAACCTCACCGGAGGATTCAGCCCCGGAATCATGACCAACTATCAGGCTCAGTTTACATACGAAGGTGAACGCATTGACCTGGACAATGAAAGCGATTTTTACAGCATGATCCTGAACAGCCAGGTCGGCCTCGGCATCAACTACAAAATCACCGGATCCCTTACCCTCAGCCTGGATCCTGCATTCAAATATTCACTGAATTCCATCCGAAAGGACCACTCCATTGAGTATCATCCGTATTCCATTTCAGTATTCACTGGAATAAGGTACTCCTTCTGAATAACCAACATACAAACATACGAGGTAGAAGGAGAAGTTAGAATTCTGTAATCTATTCTTCATTTGCCCTCACTTGGATTCGGGATAGCCTCCATTGATCAGGAAATCAATGAGCTTCTCCCGTTCTTCAGTTTTAGTCAAGGTTCGGTCAAACATACCCAGACACTCCCTGATGAAAAGGTGAACAAATAAGTGGGCAGTTTGTCCGCTTTATGCCGTTCATCATCGAAAGTCAGCAATCAGCAGTCAGCGGGCGGCGGTCAATGGGAAGTTCGTGAAGAATTAGAACAATGTAACAGGATGCCGATATACCAATTGACAATTTGACAATTTTAACAATGGATCAAAATACAACAAAAAGGGGATTGCCCAAGCTGCGATTTCCCCCTATCTTTGCTCCATGCCGGATCAAACCGAAATAATATACGTTGTCATCGTCGAAGATGACAAAGAGATGCGGGAAGGGCTCGAATCCATCGTTAAATGGCATCAGGGGCTGGAATGTCTGGCTGCCTACGCCTCGGCCGAAGCAGCCCTTGACCATATCTACGAAAATATTCCCGATATCGTGCTGATGGATATCCACCTGCCCGGGATCTCCGGCATCGAGTGCGTGAAACGGCTGAAACCTCTGCTCACATCAACGCAGTTCATGATGTGTACAGTGTACGAGGACAGTGAAAATGTGTTCGACTCGCTTTGTGCCGGTGCTACCGGATACCTGCTGAAGAACAGCCCGCCCGGCAAAATCGCCGAAGCAATCATCGAGCTCCATCAGGGGGGATCTCCCATGTCGTCAATCATCGCACGGAAGGTGATCAATACATTTAAACCGGCTCCGGAACAATCAGCGGACCTGGACAAGCTGACTAAAAGGGAGCATGAGATGCTTGAACTGCTGGCCAAGGGTTACCGGTACAAAGAGATTGCCGACCAGCTTTTCATTAGTTTCGAAACCGTCCGAACCCATATCCACCATATCTACGAAAAACTTCAGGTCCAGTCCCGAACCGAGGCGGTGAACAAGTTATTCCCGAGGTAGTGCTGAGGGTTAAGTGCGCGAATTCTTTATCTTTACCCCGTAAACCAAACCTTTCCCGCCTTGAACGCTGTCAGTCGTTTTATGAAAACCGTTCCGCCCTGGGCATTTTTGCTTGTCCTGTTCGTAATCTTTGTATTATCTGCCAACATGTACCATGTCGGCCGGATACCGGTCAGCGGGGAAAGGGAAAACTGGTACGACGGCCACTGGATCATCGATTATGTCAAATCCGGAAGTCCGGCGGATAAAGCAGGGTTAAAGGTAGGAGATACGATCGTTTCCTGTAACCATTATACGCTGGAAGAATGGTTTGCGAAGGACCATGGCCAGAAAGCCGGAGATATGCTGATTTTTGGTATACTCATGAATAATATTGAGGTTGGCTATCCTGTTGTTACTACTTCGTATCTATCCACTAATCCAGGCATATACTGGTCTTCCTACTTATTTTTTATCCTGGTAAGCAGCATCAGCCTGTATATCTTATTCAAAAAGCCAAAAGAAAAGGCGGCAAAATTGTATTTTATTTATATACAGGGCTATTGCCTGGCCTCAATTGGAGGAATGTATCTTTTACAGGATCCACTGCAAATGTTGATTGCTTGGTCTTTCCTTCTCTCCGCTACATTCCAGCCTGCGGTTCTGTTCCACTTTCACCTGGTTTTCCCCAGGCCTGCCAGGTATTTCAGCCAGTTTAGTAAATTACCGTTTATCTTCTATGGAATAGCCATTGCCTTTTTTCTGTTTCAGGTCATCTGCATGGCTTACCAGCAGAGGTTCGGGTTATTCAACCTACCTTTCCTGGATCATTATCTGGAGGTAGGCCTCTGGTGGACTTTTATCGCATCGCTCAGTGCTATAGCACTTGCCATCTACCAGTTTGTGACCATAAAAGAAACCCTGGCCCGTGGCCAGTTAAGGATCATAGTGATCGGGACGGTGATCGGGACTGCCTTCAGTATATTTTTTGCTGCATTTTATGATTATGTCATGGGACTCTGGATGATCTATCCGAACCTAATCCAGTTTGCGACAAAGGCAAGCGGGCTGGTCGTAACGATCTGCCTGCTTATAGCTATATTCAGGTACCGGATCTGGGAGATGGAAATCGTCCTGAAAAAGGTTTTACTCTATCTTCTTGCTACCGCAATCATCATCTTTTCCTACCTGGCTCTTCTTTATCTGGTAGATTTATTTACCGTGGAAGAAACAAAGACAACCCGGTTTATCGTACTGGCGGTATCGGTATTTATTTTCCTGATCCTGAGAGACCGGATGCAGAGGCTTATTGAGCGGATCTTTCACCGGGAAAGTTATGATTCGGCGGCGGTTGTGGCGGAGTTTGAGGAAGGGATGGCGGGGGCATATAGGATTGAGGATTTAGGATATAGGATCTTGGATCGGATGGGTGATATTTTCCATTTCAAATCGGTCATCTTATGTTTGAACAAAGAAAAGACGACCTATGAAACGGGTTTTGCTGGAGGAAACGTTGACAAACAACTGTACCTTGAATTTCAGATCACCAATTAATTTGAGTATAAGCTTTTGAAGTCGAAGGTGTTTTCACCGGGAGAATTATCAAAGGATACGATTTTGCCTGGTCCGGAAAGGATTGACCTGGTGGTTCCAATGGTCAAAGATGGCAGGCCGTTCGGATTTTTTCTCTGCGGGCCGAAGAAATCAGAAAAGAGCTATTCGATGCAGGATATCCGGGTGCTTTCCCTGATTGCCAGGCGGGTTATCGCTTTGTTTCAAACGGCCAGCCTCTACCAGAGTGACCTTGACCGACAGCTCATGCTGGAACGGGAGCGGGCGCGGATCTCGCAGGACATGCACGACGATATCGGCGCAGGGCTGACGAAGATCGCGATGATGAGCGAAGCTTTTACAGGAGAAGAGATCCTTCGTCCCACTCTGAGGGACTCAGGACAAGCCCGGAACCAGGAACCTGGAACCAAGGACCGGGAAAAAATGCAGAAGGTCGCAACAACCGCCCGCGAAATGATCAACCGGCTGAACGTGATCGTGT
The DNA here is from genome assembly GCA_035342335.1 of Bacteroidales bacterium. Taxonomy (NCBI): domain Bacteria; kingdom Pseudomonadati; phylum Bacteroidota; class Bacteroidia; order Bacteroidales; species Bacteroidales bacterium. The sequence goes on along the minus strand of DAOQWY010000001.1, from coordinate 109,874 downwards.
GGGCGCTGAATCCCCGGTATGACAATCTGGAAAGCCTTGTCTCCTATGCCCGGAGATATTTTGGGGAATACCTCGAGAATTTCGGCATTGGTTTCCGAATGGAAGTGCCGGACGATATCCCGGATATGCCGGTCACCCCTGATTTCCGGAGGAATGCCTTCTATGCGTGGCAGGAAGCGGTGCACAATGTTGTAAAGCATGGCAAATGCTCCGAAATTAAGTTTGACATCAGGATCGACGGCCAGAAGCTCTTTATCACCATCGCCGACAACGGCAAAGGCTTTGACCACGCTTTGCGCGGATCGGGCGGAAACGGGCTGCTGAACATGAAAAAGCGGGCGGAAGAGATAGGAGGTACATTTGAGATCACCAGCGGCGTTGGCAAAGGAACGAAGGTATCTTTTATTCTAAACCTGGCTTGAAATTCAATTAAATGATATTAAGCAGTTCACAGTACTTCGAACTGGTGCTTAACCCGGACATATTTTCTTTTTTTGCTTTCCGTCTGTTTTTCATGTTTTTCCATTCCCGACTCCAGGAAGTCAACCGTGGTTCCGGTGGAAATTTTATCCAAAATTTCCGGTTCACTAATGACTTTTTCTGCAAAATCAAATGCGGTCGAAATATCCATTTTTATTTTTTCCCTGTTTGTCATTTCTTTAACTTCTTTAAAAATTGTTCTTTATACCACTCCCATTTGTCTTCTAAATCCTGTCGTGCGAAAAGAAGTGCATAATTTAAATCAGGAACATCTATAACTTTCTTTTCCTTTGATCCATCCGGCAATACGATATCGCGATGAAAAAATCCATGGGAACAATCATAGCGGACAACAGCTTTCCATTTACCTTCAACCAGTATTTCAAACTGAACAACAAGATCAACAATCTTCCCTTTGTCTTTTTTAAACCTGAATCTGAGTCGATCCGTCCTGTGAATTCCCAACTCAACAAAATATTCAACCTTATTCATAAAACAAATCGTGATAGTACAAAGATACATTAATTTTCACAGACTCCTGCTTACCATGGAAAGGAGGAAGTGTTACAAGATAAAAATCAACAAAATAATCTTTCCGAAACTTTGCGTAAAAGATCCATGGCTATTACCCGAAGGTCCAGGAAGAAGTCATGAAGGTCAGTTTTAATTTTTTAGTTATTTTGGATTTTGGAATTTGTTTGGAATTTGGTGCTTGGAATTTAGAGTTTCGCCCAATATCCCCCAAAATGCGTATTGATTTCACTTTCAGGCTGAAGTACATTTGAACCTCAAACCAATTCAAATCCTTTAGCAATGAAAACATTTACTATTTCATTTTTTATTTTTTATTTTTCATTTTTCATTTTTCATTTGAATGGTGAAGCCCAGATCATCCATGTACCGGCCGATTACTCAACGATCGAGGAAGGAATCATAGGTGCTGAACCTGGCGATACCGTGTTGGTGTCCGATGGGCTCTATTATGAAAACATAAGCTTCCTTGGTAAAAAGCCGCTGCTGGTAACCAGCTTGTATGCGATGGACGGCGACACTAACCACATCAATAACACCATCATCGACGGCAGCCAGTTTTCCGATATTGACAACGCGTCAGTGGTGGCTTTCAAATCAGGGGAAGATACCACTTCGATTCTCTGTGGATTTACGATCCGCGGAGGCAGGGGTACCTGGGACTTCGTCCGGAATAACCGCTGCGGTGGAGGAGTATATATTTCCGGATCAGGGGCCAGGGTCATTTATAACAAGGTCACTGAAAACACGGTTGATGATACGCAGGAAGGCAACGGCCAGGGGACCTATGGCGGAGGGATCGGGACCAGCAATGAAGATGCTGATTATTGGATTGTCATTTCTCACAACGCAATTTACGATAATACTGCCGTTACGAAATACGGCCAGGCCGCCGGGGGAGGTATTTATGATTCCTACAACGCCCGTGTCGAAGGAAATGTCATCGCAGGCAATTACAGCCTTGCCACGACAGATGGCTGGGGTTCCGGCGGTGGATTTTCAAGCAACGGTTTTGACGGAGGAGACCCTGTTACCCTGATCATCCGGAACAACAGATTTCAGAAAAATAAGGCGGAATCAGTATTATTTCTTGGGGTGGACGGTGCTGCAACCACTGTGAATGCTCACCTTATATTCACCGGTAACGAGGTGATCGATAACACCGGCATTACCGGTGTTGACTGGGGAGGAGGGCTCGGCGGCCTGTCGGTCATCAACCCGGCATCAGGCTGTAGAGTAACCGGTAACATGTTCCGTGAAAACCAGGGAACGATAGACGGAGGAGCAATTATTCTTGAAAATAATGAGCAAGCAACCGATCCTGAAATGGTTATTGTCTCTGATAACTATTTCCTTTTTAATGAAGGAACTTATGGCGGAGCGTTAAGGAGCAATGATATTCCAGTCCTTTTGGAAAACAATGTATTTAACGGGAACAAGGCAGCAAAGTCGGGAGGGGCCATTTATGTGGAAAGATGGTACGATCATTCTGACGACCATCTGTTTACGCTGATCAACAATTCCTTTTCCGGAAATTTTGCTCAGAACTATGGCGGAGCAATATGTTCAAACAAATCTATGCCCATGATCCTCAACTGCGTGTTCTATCGTGACAGCACCACCAGTGGCATCTGGGAGGAAATTTACCAGCATAATAACCTGGACACTGTCGACCTGGCCTATTGCAACATTGACCAGTCCCAGATAAATGGAAAGATCTATGATGGCGGGGGAAATATCTATAAAGATCCGGTGTTTCATGACCAAGAGCTGTTGACACCCGAAAACGGATCTTCCTGCAGGGATGCCGGAACCACCTCTTATGTCTGTCATCATGGATACACTCATTCCAGCCCTGATCATGACCTCCTCGGGGCCAAACGTCCCCAGGGCGGGACAGTTGACATAGGAGCCTATGAATTGATGCCGCTGGCAGTTGAGGATCCTTCATCTGAGGAGCTCTCAAATTGGCTGCAGATCAGTCCCAATCCGACCACGGGTATTGTCGATTGTCGATTGTCGATTGTCGATGTTCGAGATGTGACTTTAAAGATATATGATGGCCTGGGCAGGGAAGTGGCTACGGTGCTGGATGGCCCGTGCACGGGTAACCAGGTGGTTAGGTGGGATGCGACTGGCCTGCCGGCGGGGATGTATCTGGTGCGGCTGGAGACGGGGGAGGCAACTGAAACAACGAAGATGATCGTATTAAAATAAGCTGACTTACCCCCGGCTTAATGGGGCTTGAAAGAACACAAGCTGACTCACCCAGGATTTGAAGGAAGTTGAAAGAACACCAGCTGACTTACCCCTGGCTTCAGCCCGGGGATTAGCGACACTGAAACCGAACGGGGCTTTAGCCCAAAACCTGATAAGAAAATGAGAAACCCGAATACGCCGGTTCACTTTAGGGCTAAAGCCCGGGTTTCGTTGATTGGCCTTAATCCCCGCGCTAAAGCGCAGGGTAAGTCAATTAACCGGGTAAAGGATTACTTTCCTGTTCAAAAGCAGAGTTCAAGTTTCAGATCGGCAGTCAGTAGTCTCGTGTTAGTTTAACGGCAGGCATCTATTTCTATCGACAATCGGCAATCGACAAGCGACAACATCGTAAAGTACCTAAAAAAATCAACCATCAAGCAGCCATTTGAAAACAGGCATGATTTTGATTCGTCTACCCTGGATTTCAAGGTCCTTTTCGGCCTCATCAGTCAGGATCAGCCCTTCAGCAAGGTCATAGGTAACCATGGCTTCAAGCAGTCCATTGATTTCCCTTGTTTTTGTATCCGTGTCTTCCAGGTTATAGCATACCTGAACCGCACCGGTGATTTTATTTCCTTCCCTCAGGATAAAATCACATTCCCTCTTTCCCCTGTAATAAAATATTTCCCGACCTCTTCTCCGTAGTTCGATGAACACGATATTTTCAAGCATACTCCCTTTATCCTCTGAAAACATGAATCCAAGCCTGCGGATCAACGCATTGTCAATGAAATAGATCTTCCTGGCATTTTGCAGTTGCTTCCTGGCAGAGTAATCAAATTTATTCACGGCAAACAGCAGGTACGTGTCCTGGATATAGTCAAGATAATTTTTGACAGTCGTGGCATTCTTCAGTCCGATGGACGCCGCAAGCCGGTTGTTGGAATAAGGGCGCGCCACATTACTGGCCAGCAGGTAGATCAACTCTTTCAGTTCCCTTTCACTGGACAGGTTATGTTTTGCCATGATATCCCGGTAAAGAATGCTTTCATACAACGATTTCAGGTAATTATCATCTTTGTATTTAAGGTAATAGGGAAATCCTCCTGATCTGAAATACTCATTGTACAGCCGCCTGATTTCAGCTTTTTCTCCGGTGGAATAAATATCTTTCATTCCAGTCTTAAAATGACTGAAATCCACAAATTCCCTGAATGAAAATGGAAAAAGCTCATGTCTCACAAATCGTCCGGTCAGGTGAGTACCCAGGTCCTTGCTGAGCATGGTCGCATTCGAACCGGTTATAAATACCTTGTTTCCATAATCATACAGCCGCCTTACAAACCGTTCCCACCCTATGATGTTCTGAATCTCATCAAACCAGAACGTCTTTTGCTGCCCGAACAGTTCAATAAACGTTTCATGGAGCAGTTGAAAATGGTCCACCTTAAAATTCAAAAGCCGTTCGTCGTCAAAATTCAGGAAATAATCCTTCTCACTACTTTCTGACCTGATCTGGTGAAGCAAGGTGGATTTGCCGCAACGCCTGATACCTGAAATAACCACGATATCTTCTCCTTTCAGCAATGTTTCCGGTATTTCCCTCCTGTTGAATGACTCATTCCAGGTAAGCACAAGCTGGTCAGCGACAATCGTTTTAATCAGATCCTTCATAAAGAAGAAATTATTGTACAAAATTAAATAGTTTCTATTTATAATGCAAACTATTGATAAAATTTTTCCATTATTAATAGAAAAAAATCCATCCTGAAGGCAAAGCCCGAAGGATCGGCCATTGGCTATCGGCAATCGGCTGTCGGTAATTGACAATCGGCAATTGACAATCGGCAATCGACAATCGATAAAATCGTGCAACTTTAATAATCGATCGATCGCCTGTGGTTAAACCGTAACGCCAGCGCTGTGCCTCCCGCAAGATAAAATTCCCTCAGATAAGGCCTATTTTGCAAGGATCTTATGAGTTCCAGTGTTGAGGCATCGACTGCTTTAGGCGGTAGCATTTAAATGATGTAATAGAAAAACATGCCAATAGGGAGGTTAGAATAATTCTTATTTTTACTATCGAATCCAATCTCTTCACCTTGAAATCCTTCAGACGGTTCATAAGTACTGTGCCTCCATGGGCATTGTCATTCGTGCTTGTGGTGGTTGCTGTGAATTCCCTGTACTTATATTACCGCAGGGACTCAGAGGTTTTATGGCTTTTGATTGGGATGTATTTAATAACCCTGCTTTTCAGTTTGGGGAGTACCTATATTCTGTATAAAAAGCCAGGTGATCCTGCCGCCAGGGTGTTTTTTGTCTATCTCCAGCTATTCGCAATGGCTTCAAATGCAGGGAGAATAGAATTGCAGGAGCCCATAGCCACATTTATCAGCGTCGCATTCATAGCCGGCACAGTGGTCTCTGTTTCAGCACTTATACATTTTCACCTTATCTTCCCAAAACCATCTTTGCTTATTAAACGATATTCCTGGCTTCCCTGGATATTTTATTCGGTCGGTTTTCTCGAATTGGTCATCCACTCAAGATACTGGATCATTTCTTTATATAATCCTTCAGAAATAACATCTTCGACCTATATGATTTCCGAACGGCTATCACTGATCTGGGTGAATGTAGCAGTCTTAATTGCAGTCGGCATCGCATTCTATCAGTTGTATACCATTAAAAGCACCCTTGCCCGTAATCAGGTCCGAATTGTAATCATCGGTTCCCTGGTCGGTTTTATGACACCGATGCTGGATGGGCTATTTTTTAATTATATCGAGACACTTATTCCAAAAAATCCATGGGTCTTTCATATAGTCCACGGTCCCGCCATCCTCATCATGGCCTCATGCTTCATGGTTGCGATATTCCGCTACAAGATCTGGGGCACTGAGGTATTTATTAGGAAGGCATTGTTATACTTAAGCGCAACCTTTATAATCATCTGCACCTACCTTATTTTGATATTCCTTATTGACCGGCTGACCTCCGGTGAAACCGCTGCAACCCGTTTCATCAGCCTTGCACTCTCCGTCCTGATCTTCATGGTATTGAGGGATAATATTCAGCACCTGATCGAGCGAATGTTCCACAGAGAACCTTATGACTCAGCAACGGTGGTCTCAGATTTTGAAGCCAGGCTGTCAAGTATTTACCATATCGATGAGTTGAGTTCCGGGATTGTTTCCGGTCTTGATGAGATTTTCCATTTCAAGTCGTTCATTTTCAGCTTAAGGAAAAGCAATAATATCTACCAGCCCGCAGGTAGGATTGGACATGACCGGGAGGAAATCCGCAACGGCTTTTCAGCGACCTCCGAATTTGAAAACAAGCTTGTGAAAGCAACCGTTTTTTCGCCGGAAGAACTGGCTAAAATACCTGCCTTTTTTGAGCATGCTGACGGCGAACTTATCATTCCACTTTTGCAGGATGGCCGGCCATTCGGGTTTTTCCTCTGTGGGCCCAAGAGATCGGAACGAAGCTATTCCCTTCAGGATATCCGGATTCTTTCACTGCTGGCTCAGAGATCCGTAGCCTTATTCCATACTGCCGGTCTTTACCAGAAAGACCTCGACCGGCAGCTTATGTTGGAACGGGAGCGGGCAAGGATATCACAGGACATGCACGATGATGTCGGGGCAAGTCTTACCCGGATTTCCATGATGAGCGACCTGGTGAAGAACATGACCGGTATCAGGGAAGATGCCAGGCAATGGCTCGGGCAGATCAGTGGCACATCGAGGGAGGTGACGGAGGAAATGGACCAGATCATCTGGGCACTGAACCCAAAGAACGATAACCTCGAAGGGCTTGCCAGCTATATCCGGCGCTTCGCTTTTGAATACCTGGAACCTACGCCGGTCGAATGTGTTTTCGGCTTTCCGGAAGAGATGCCCGACATACCTTTGAGCGTGGAGATGCGGAGAAACATCTACCTGGTGATCAGGGAAGCGCTTCATAACGTGGCCAAGCACTCCGGGGCGACAAGAGTGGAGATAAGTTTGTCGGTTGCCGGTTGTCGATTTTCGATTTTAATCAAGGATGATGGGAAAGGATTTGAGCCGGAAAAGATTGAATTTCCAGGAAACGGGCTTGTGAATATGAAGAAGAGGATGAATGACATCGGGGGAGAACTAGAGATAATATCCACAACTGGTTCAGGCACAGGGATTTTATTGGTAATCTCTTAGTAATAAAATTTGGGCAAGCAGATTCCCGCTTGCGCGGGAATGACGACGACTGGCGATTATATGAAAGGAAAAGAGCGGTGCGGCGTGAAAGCGGATTCTACAATTCACACGGATCTTGAATGCCGCGCCGCTCTTTTCCTTTTTCAACCACGAACGCCGTCATTCCTGCGAAAGCAGGAATCCGTTTCTGCAATGTGGTGATGTAGCGATGTAGGGATGTAACGGTGTAGCGATGTGACGATGTAGCGATGTAGCGATGTAGCGATGTAGCGAAGTAAATATCGAATATCGTTACATCGTTACTTCGCCACATCAATATCCCTATAATGGGGGATATTTTTCCCATATGTTTTCATCGTAACTTAGCTTGACCATACGAACACCTCCATGACCTATTCTGAAATTCCCGTTAAGCCTCCTCTCCGCGTCGCGGTGGTAGAAGACGACCATACCGTCAGGGCCGTGCTGGAGATCCTGCTCAACGGCTCTCCCGGGTTTACCTGCGCCGCAGCCTACAGCAACGGCGAAGACGCTGTTACAAGGCTCCCTGAAGTGAATCCCGACGTGGTGCTGATGGACATCAACCTGCCCGGCATTAGCGGCATTGAATGCATCATCCGGCTCAGGGAAAAGGGCTTCTCGTCGCTGTTCATCATGCTCACCGTGTTCGAGAATTCCGAAGCTGTTTTTCAGTCATTATCGGCCGGCGCATCAGGATACCTCTTGAAGAATACTCCACCTGCAAAACTGCTCGACGCCATCCTGGACGTCTATCATGGCGGATCGCCCATGTCGCGGGAGATTGCCCGTAAGGTGGTTCAGTCATTTCAGCAGCCTGCTGCGAATCCTGCCACTGAAAACGGCCTCACCGGCCGGGAAGAGGAAATCCTTTCATGCCTTACCAAAGGCCTGCTTTATAAGGAAATTGCAGGCAAATTGTTCATTGATGTGGAAACCGTCAAAACCCACATCCGCCACATCTACGAAAAGCTACAGGTGCACACGCGCAGCGAGGCGATCGTGAAGTACCTCGGGAAATGACCTCACCCCCTGACTCCCTCTCCTTGAGGAGAGGGGGAATAGGGGGCAGGGGGTAAAGGGGGTGAGGTAAACGCTGACTGCCGACCGCCGACTAAATATCCCCCTTTTTCGGGATTGACTCTTCCCTGTGCTGTGGTGTAAATTTGTAAGAAATAAGGAGGCTACTATGAAAAAACTCATCATTTCAATGATCATATTGCTATGCATATTTTTCATTTCACATAAAGGGCTGGCCCAGGGATGCCTGCCAGAAGGGATAACATTTGGATCACAGGCGCAGATAGATAATTTTAAATCAGATTATCCTGGCTGTACGCAAATTGAAGGTGATGTATCAATCACCAAAGGATCGTGGGGGAACAATGCATATAATCTTGACAGTTTGAATATCTTGACCTATATCGGTGGAGATCTTACGATTACTAACACCGGGCTCATTAGTTTAAAAGGTCTTGAAAACCTTCAGATGATCAGCGGTACTATCACGATCACGGGTAACAGTATGCTTACCAGTTTGTCAGGGCTTGAGAATATCGATAAAAGTGCTGTCAGAGATTTAGTTATTCATAACAATGCCAGTCTGGCTGTTTGCGATATGGGATGGGTCTGCGAATACCTGTCCAGCCCGAATGGAAGTGTCAATATTTATCAAAATGCGCCCGGGTGTAATAATCCGCCAGAACTGGCTTCAAATTGCGGAATACAGCTTCCTTGCTTACCTTATGGCAACTATTATTTTTTCTCCCAGGCGGAAGTCGACAGTTTCCAGGCCAATTATCAGGAGTGCTCAGATGTGCAGGGGTCTGTTTCAATTACCGGCAGCGATATTGCGGACCTGTCCGGACTCAGCCAGGTTACCTCAATAAGTGGCAGTTTGAATATAGGCAGCTACTATGAGCAAACTGCCGTGGGAAATCCTTTGCTGTCCAGTCTGACGGGCCTCGAAAACCTCACGGAAATAGGAGGAACACTCATGATTATCCGGAGGAATGAAAGTCTGTCAAATCTTACCGGCCTTGACAACCTTACCACCATAGGCGGTGATTTGCTGATCGGAATCTCATATAGTTCTACTCCAAAAGGTCGAATAGATATAACAAGGCAAGAATGTGATTTGCTGAGAGGAATCTCATATGGTTTTACTGGCCGTAACAGGGTGGCCCTGACAAGTATCAGCGCTCTCAGCAATCTCACTTCGATCGGTGGTACACTCTATATCAGCAGCACCTGGCTTACAAATCTGGAAGGCCTTGAAAACCTTTCGTCCATCGGAGGTTCTTTTGAGATATGGGTTAATGGCTATCTAGGCAACTTTGCAGGCCTTGAGAACCTGACATCCATCGGAGGTGAGATGAATATTCATTTTAATCCAAACCTGACTAGTCTGACAGGTCTGGATAACCTTGGGGCAAACTCTATTTCATACCTTCACATAACCCACAATTATTCCTTATCCGCCTGCGATGTGCAAAGCATCTGCGAGTACCTGGCCGGACCGTACGGCCCGGAAGAGATTGAAGACAATGCCTCGGGTTGCAACAGCCAGGAACAGGTGAAAGCAGAATGTGCAGAAGGAGTTGATGAGTCGGCAGTCGGCGGTTGGCGGCCGGCGGTCAGTGTGGTGCCGAATCCCACCTATTCAAGATCAGAGATCAGGTATCAGGTCGGCGGTCGGCAGTCGGCGGTCGGCGGGAATGTTAAGCTCACATTGCATGATATTACGGGAAAACAGATTCGTATCCTCGCGGATGAAGTGCAGGCACCGGGGGAGCATGTTGTTCATTTTGACGTTTCCGGGCTTCCGGCGGGGATCTACCTGGTGCAGCTGCAGGCGGGAGAAGCGTTTGCGACGGAGAAGATGGTGGTAATAAGGTGACCTGTTTCGAATTATATAGAGCCCGGAGGGCTCAGATATGGGTAGAAGGCAGATGGGCAAACGTATTATTCCGTCCCGTACGGGACGGAATACGGATCGCGGATCAATATTTTCTACCCATATTTTATGCCTGACGGCACATCATGAAAAACGATTACCGATTACCCAGATAGCCTGTCCTGATGTAAATCAGGAAAATAGAGGTGGAAGGCGAGGCAGAGATATGAAAGGAAAGATGATATCAGTACTAAAATAAACTGACTTACCCCGTTCTTCAGCCCGGGTGCCGGAAAGAAAACAAGCTGACCTACCCCGGGCTTCAGCCCGGGTGCCGGAAAGAAAACAAGCTGACTTACCCCGGGCTTCAGCCCGGGTGATGGAAAGAACACTAGCTGCCAATCCCCGGGCTGAAGCCCGGGGATTGGCAGCACCCAAACCAAACAGGGCTTTAGCCCTAAACCTGAAAAACAAATGAGACACCAAGCAACTCCGGTTCAATTTGGGGCTAAAGCCCGGGTTTCATTGAGTGGCCTGAGTCCCCGCGCTAAAGCGCTGGGTAAGTCAAGAGTTTCGTTGAGTGGCATTAGCCCCCGGCAGAATTTGATAATACTCATGTACAGTTTTGGAGTCAACCCCACAATCACGGGCAATATTGGAATAATTCACCAGTTCGCCGTGAGTATATCCTATCGCATCATAAAATCTTGAGTCTGTACTTCATCCATGATCAAAGGATGCGATTGAATGGTTATTCACGGAGTCCTTTCACCCGCGGTATGCCGGGAATGAATTCCTTGAGGTAGAAGGGTTCAAAATAGGCCACATCCACGAACTGGCTTGTCCGGAAATGATCTTCTGCCAGCGGAACAAGATGAGCAGCAGATGAAAGGAAGGTTTCACGAAAGACAGCATTGGGATGCTTTTCGAGTACCGGCCTGCATTTTGCCGCACCGTCGCCGAAAAAGACCACCTTATGATCTTTTAAATGCTCCGAAAAGGAATTCTCTGTAATAATCTCAGCCCGTATTTCCCTTGTCTCCTGGTTATCCATGTCATACAGAGCAGTGTAAACTTCCATCCGGCGTGCATCAATCATGGGGCAGAAAAGAAGATCCCGGGATGAAATCCCTTGTTGAAGAATGTAATCCCTCATCCCCCAGGCCAGCGCCTGCAGGGAACCGACCGCAATCAAGGGCCGTTCCAGTGCATAGCATAACCCTTTGGCCGTGCTCACGCCGATGCGTAGCCCGGTATAAGAGCCGGGACCCCTGCTTACAGCAATGGCATCGACCGTTGGCAACCTTATGCCAGCCGTTGCCACGACCTCTTCAATGAAGGATATGATCAGCGATGAATGAGCGTTGGGGAGGTGGGATTCTTTCATCTGCCACAGCACGCCATCCCGTCCCAATGCGACGGAACATACCGCCGTGGCAGTGTCAAGGCATAAAACAGTTGCCATCAGGGATCACTCTTCCGTGAACAACTCAGATTTATCCACCTTATTGACTTTGTCACCATTTTTTAACATCTTGGTGATCGCCCGGTAAGGGGCAGTGATGACTTCTATCCCGGGCTCCAGACCTTCCACGATCTGAATATAGGTGTTATCCTGTATGCTGGTCTTGACTTTTTGCAATCTGGCCACCCCGTCATCATAAACAAAGACATACTCCTGGAATTCTTCTGCGGGTTTTGCTTTCTTTTGATCATCTTCCGCAGATCCGGGAGGAGGACCCCCGGGACCACCCTGTCGATTTGCTTCTTTCTTTTCAACGACCTTGCCCGTTGTATCTGAACGGGTAGTAACGGCCTGAATGGGAATCGTCAACACATCCGTCGCCCTTTCAGTCTGTATGTCAACCGTAGCCGACATACCGGGACGGAAAGGCGAAAATCCACTGGTGTCACTGGAGAGCAGATCTGCATAGGATTCAGGTAAAACGCGGATCTTGACCTCAAAGTTGGTCACCTGGTCAACACTGGATCCGGTAACATTGGCGGAGGTGGCAATTTCACTCACGATGCCCTTGAACTTGCGGTTCAGGTAGGCATCCACCTCTATGAGGGCCGTGTCCGATAAATTCACCCGCACGATATCGTTCTCATTCACTTCCACGTTGACTTCCATCAGATTCAGATTGGCAATCCGCATCAGCTCCGTTCCTGCCGAAAACTGAGATGCTCCGGCCACCCGTTCTCCTTTTTCCACGCTGAGCTTGGATACGGTACCATTGGTGGGAGCATAAATGGCTGTCTTTGTCAGGTTTTCCCTGGCCTCTTTCACGGAAGCGGCAGCACTTTTTACTCCAAAGTCGGACGCGGCAACGTTCTGTTCCGCAGCACTGACCTCTGCCCGGGCAACGTCATAGTTCGACCGTGCAGCATCCCATTCTGCATCTGAAATCACTTTCTGCTCCCAGAGCGTCTTGCTTCGGTTATACGACAGCTCGGCATTGACAAACTGAGCCCTGACCTGCTCCAGCCTGGCCTTGGCATTGGCTAGCCCTGCCTGCTGAGAATTGTAATTAGCCACCGTGCGTTCGTAATTCGACTGATACAGCTCCGGATCGATCATGGCCAGGAGATCCCCCTGTTTTACGTCCTCTCCTTCCCTGACAGTCAGTTCGACAACCTCTCCGGAGATGTACGGTGTGATCTTGACTTCTGTCTCAGGCTGGATCTTTCCATTTGCCGAAACTGTTTCGATGATCGTGCGGCTCTCGGTAAGCTCGGTGCTTACCTTGAGGGAATCATCGCCGCCAAGCAATCCCTTTTTCCTGGCAATGACCAGGGCAACAAGAAGCACCAGTGCAGCAAGGATGATGATGCGTATAACGGTCTTTTTCTTCATTTTAGAAACTATTTATTTCAGATCATAAAAATAGACAAATCCGTGGAAACCAGCCCTTGAAAATTTAAAAATAGGATCAGGGATGACAGGCAACCTATCGTTTCAGCGTCAGGGGCTTGCCCATATAGAAGTCAAGAGTGGTCAATTTGAAGACATAATCATATTTGGCCTGGATCAACTCCGCCTGAGCCTTGGTCAGCTCCTTCTTGGCCTCGTTGTACTCCACTGAATTAATCATCCCGACATTGAACTTCTGGTCAGCGTATTTAAAGGATTCCGTGGTGGCTACAACCATTTTTTCCGCTGCCGTATGGGTCTTCATCGCTGCCAGCACATCGGCATAGGCCTGCTGTATGACTTTTCGCAAGAGCAATTTTGTATTTTCCAGGGTGTAAGTTGCATTGCTGATACCAATCTTTGCCTTGGCAATATTCGACCTGACGCTCCATCCGTTGAAAATCGGGATGTACATATTCACCATGATGGATCGGTTCATGTTATCGCTGACCTGGCTCTTGAAGGATTTGATCTCATAGTCCTTATACTGTACGTAAGGGATGCTGTACACTGCCATTGGTTCCGTAGAAGCTGTATAACCGATCAACTGGGGCGGGACGTCGAAGGGATCAATCCCGAGTTCATAATCTTTAGCGGCGCCGGAATATCCAGTTCCCCAGGAGCCAGAGAATTCAAAAACGGGACTCTGGGCACCCCGGGCGATGGAAAGGCTTTTTTCATTGCTCTGCAGGTTGAGTTCTGCGCTTTTTATATCCGGCCTGGTATCCAGGGCGATTTCATAAATGGCCTCAGCGCCGATTGGGGCTTCCGGTGACTGGACATGGTCCAGATCGGGCTCTTCAATGACAAAACCTTCAGTCGTGGGCAGATCCAGCAGCTGAATCAGCGTAAGGTAAGCAATGTCAAGGTTATTCTGAACATTGATCAGGTTCAGCTCTTCTGTGGCCAGCTGAGCCTCGATCAGCAACAATTCTCCTTTTGCAAGTGTTCCGGCTTCCACCATCTTTTTGGTCCGGTCAACCTGTTGCTGGGTGATGTCCAGCTGCGCGTCAGCAACACGCTTTAACTCCGCGTAATACAGGATTTGCAGGTAAGCAGCAGCAATGCTCATGGACACATCATCCATGAACTTATCCACCGAATATTTGGTGGCCAGCAGGTCCAGCTGATTCTTCCTGACCTGGTTCATCTGCTGCAGTCCGTTGAAAACAGTGAACTGGCTTGAAATATAAAAGTTGTTCGATCGCACGCGTTCCGTGGCAAATTCGTTGGTGTACTGGTCAATGGTCTGCCCCCAGTTGTACCCGTGCGAAGCGTAACCATTCAGATCCGGAAGCATACCCAGCTTGCTTTGCAGAAGCGTCTGATCGCCATAGTCGATGTTGAGCATCTGCTGCTTGATTTCAATATTGTTCGACAATGCGTAATTGATGCAATCCTCCAGGGACCATACCTTTTGTGCGTGGCTGGCGACGATGCCGGTTAAGAATAACAAAATACCCAAAATGATCTTTTTCATTGTCATGGGGTTAGGATTTGACAAAAAGAGTGCAACGAAGGTATAAAAATTATGCCATATTCTAACCAGGTGTATTTATGGCAGTTAAGGCGCATGATTCGTGGGTGAATGTCCAGATCCGTTCAACCACAGTTCGATTCTGAACAGATGGAACCTGCAAAGGTACGGGAAGATCCCACCTGAACCAAACTGTTGAATGACGGGATCACTGAAAAAAATTGTCGGGATGAATCGAAAACTTCCTAATATTGTAATCCTATTAACACAAGCACCATGAAATCTGTTCTCAGTACGCTGCTCGTCATCCTTTCCCTGATGGCAGGGGCCCAGACCAGTGATGGCTATATGGGCGTTATGATGGGTGTGGCAATTCCGACGGGAGATTTTGCCAGCGGTGACTCCCTCAATCCCCAGGCAGGATATGCCACCACAAGCTTTAACCTGACCATGGATGGTGCCTACTACATCAACCCATATGTAGGATTTGGGGGCGCTGTCTCTTTTTCCAACAATTCACTGAATACGGGCGACTTAAAAAGGTCGCTGGAATGGTATATCCATAAAAATTATCCTGATGCAGAACTTCCTGAAGATCTGACCCTGATCAGTTACGACCTGGGGGTATGGAATCATGTCAATCTGATGGTTGGTCCTTATTTTTCCATTCCTGTCAACCAGTTCCATTTTGATTTCAGGGCACTGGGCGGACTGGCCTTTGTTTTTTCACCCGACAGCGAAATGTATTTCATGACTGCGGATGATGAATTTCGTACCTACCGTGAAAACAAGAATCCGGTATCACTGGGCTACATGGTGGGAGGCGGGATTCGTTATGTCTCACGCAGCAACGCGATCATCCGCCTGATGTGCGACTACTCCTCCACCAAAACGACCATTGAAATCACCGACTACTTCATTGAGAATGAATCTCCTTTACATAACCCGCCAACAGAACACACGCAGCCCATGAATACAATCCATGTGGGTCTGGGCATCGGGTATGCTTTTTAGAATGCCGACCGGAACTGACGCAGAAACCTTACATCATTCTCAAAGAAGAGGCGAATGTCATTGATCTGATAACGCAGCATTGCTGTGCGTTCAATGCCCATTCCAAATGCAAATCCCGTATATTCCGAGCTATCGATCCCGCAGTTTTCAAACACGGCAGGATCGACCATGCCACATCCAAGGATCTCGACCCATCCGGTGTTCTTACAGATCCTGCAACCCTTTCCCCCGCAGATGAAACAGGATATATCCATTTCCGCCGACGGCTCTGTAAACGGGAAATACGAAGGCCTGAGACGAATCCCGGTATTTTCACCGAACATTTCCCGGGCAAAATAGAGCAAGGTTTGTTTGAGATCGGCAAAAGAAACATTCCTGTCAACATACAGCCCTTCCACCTGATGAAAAAGGCAATGTGCACGGGCTGAAATGGCTTCGTTGCGGTATACCCTGCCCGGAAACAAAGCGCGGATGGGGGGGGTGGTTTTCTCCATCATCCGGATCTGGACAGAGGAAGTATGGGTCCGCAACAGAAACGGCGGTCGCCCCTGGACAAAGAATGTATCCTGCATATCCCTGGCAGGATGCTCTTCCTCAAAATTCAGGGCTGAGAAATTATGCCAGTCATCTTCAATGTCAGGTCCTTCGGCGACATTAAAACCAATACGGGAAAAAATCGTAATGATCTGATCCTGAACAATGGACAAAGGATGCCGGGAGCCGATGTCCATAAAATCGGCTGGCAACGTGAGATCAGGCACAGGTTTTTGCTCTGTCACCGAAGCTTCCAGGTGTTGCCGGATGTCGTCGAACGTCAACTGGGCCGCATTTTTCAGCTCATTCAGCAAAAGTCCCAACTCTCGCCGCTGATCTGGTGCAACGGTCTTGAATTCATCGAATAAACCGGTAATGATGCCTTTCTTGCTTAAGAAACGGATACGGAATTGTTCCAGCTCTTCCCTGTCGGTTGTATTGAAATTTTGTATCTCCCCGAGATGGTATCGGATTTTTTCGCGCATGATGTCCTATTTCAAAATCTTTATGGAAAAGGTGACCGGTGTGAGCGGGACATTGCCCTGGGGGGAAGTGGGCACGGCAGCGATCTTTTCCACAACGTCAAGTCCCTGTACCACCTCGCCAAAAACGGTGTAGGCTCCATCGAGATGCGGCGTACCGCCAATGGTTTTGTAGGCCTGGCGCTGCTGTTCAGTGAATTTCCTTCCCATGCGCGCTTCCATTTCATTCAGCTGCTGGTCGGTGAATACTTCGCCCTGAACGATATAAAACTGGCACCCCGACGATGCTTTCTGCGGGTTTACCTGGTCGCCCTGACGGGCAGCGGCCAGTGCTCCTTTTTTATGAAAAAACTGAGCCCTGAATTCAGCAGGGACCGTATAACCCGGATCCTGTGTTCCATCGTTCCTGTGTCCGCCCTGGATCATGAACTTATTGATCACCCTGTGAAAATTGGATTCTTCATACCAGCCCTGGTTGATCAGTTTGATAAAATTATCCCTGTGCTGAGGTGTTTCATTGTATAAAACCACCGTAATGTTGCCCATACTGGTCGTGATCTGAACCCTGGTCTGCTGAGACACTGTTTGGCCAAACGACATTGCTGCGTACATCATCATCGTAATTAATAAAATTGGTTTTCTCATGGTGTATCTGTTGAATTCTTTACTGACCGCCGGGATCATCGTTCAAGCCAGTGTGTTTCCCGGCGGTTCGGTTACCTTAAATCAGCACAAAAATATAAAAGAGTGGGGAATAATCTGTTGAATTAAGAAAATCCGTTCACAATTTCCTGTTCTTCATGGCCTCACGAAAACAGGAACGGCAGAGTGGTTCATAACTTTCCCGTTCGCCCAGCACCACCCGTTTGTTATCGTCAATGGTCCGGTAGGAATAATGTGCAAGATTTCCGCAACGGATGCAGATCGCGTGGACCTTGGTCACAAATTCAGCAGTGGCCATTAAGTCGGGCAACGGCCCAAAAGGCTTCCCAAGGTAATCAATGTCCAGTCCCGCCACGATCACCCTGATTCCATTATCAGCCAGATGATTGCAAACATTGACAAGCTCTGCATCAAAGAACTGGGCTTCATCAATACCCACGACATCCACGTCATTAGTCAGCAGAAGGATCTGTGATGCTGACTGAACGGGAGTGGATTGAATGGATTTGGCGTCGTGTGATACAACTTTTTCATCATCATACCGTTTATCTACTTCAGGTTTAAAAATCTCCACCCGCTGCCTGGCGATCTTTGCGCGGTTCAGCCGGCGGATCAATTCCTCGGTCTTGCCGGAGAACATTGAACCACAGATCACTTCAATATAACCGGTCCGGGGGGCACCTGAAGGAGATTTTTCCAGAAACATACGCAGAGCAATAAACTATTCTTTATATCTTTAAACCCTCTTTAGGAAACACAAATTTAAAGAATTCCCAGGCGTTTCATCAACCCAACAGGAAAAAGTCATGAGAAAAAAAGAGCTTGTTCTGGAAGTCATTACAGAAACATTGGAGTCACTCAACGAAGAAAACGAGATCATCCGGTCGCATCCATCCACCATTCCACAGATTGAACTGGATATGATCCTGGAAAATATCCGGAAATTATACGCCAATTACAGGTTACTTGACAAATATAATCAGGAAGAAACTGAAATCGCTTCGGGATACGGGGTTTCCGACAGGATCATTACCATTGGCTTTGAAAAGAAAAAGGACTTACCGGAAAGAGAACCGGAAAATGAAACGATAGCTAAACCTCAACCTGAACCGGAACCCGAAGCTGAGACTCAATTTGAAGACAAACCTGAATTCGAATCCGGGTCTCAATTTGAACCTGAACCTGAACCTGAAGTTGAAGCTGAAGCTGAATCCGAATCTGAACCGGAACCTCAGTATGTACCCTGGCCTGAACCGGCCTCAGAAACAGCTGCCCACCCGGTGAAACAGCCCGAAGAGGGTGTCCCGGCAGTGAAGGAAACAGAAACGGTATCCGAATCAGAGGACAGGCACGCTGAAAAAACGGTCGATTTCACGTTTGACCTCTTTTCAACCCCGCCGGCGACCATTGCCGACAAATACCGCAAGGAGGAAAAAACCATTAACGAACAGATCAGCAGCCAGGAATCCAGGGAAAACATTGCATCCCAAATACAGCACACCCCGATTACTGAGCTCAAAGCGGTCATAGGCCTCAATGATAAGTTCATTTTCATCAATGAATTGTTCCACGGCAACATGAAGGCCTACCAGGAAACCATCCATTCGCTTGATCAACTTACAACGCTTAACGACGCTATCCGGTATTTCACCGAAGTTAAGGACACGTTCGACATGAATGAAGACCTGGACTCCTTTCGGAGGCTGGCAGAAATGATCCAGCGTAAGTTCAGGGGAGAGGAGCGGCAATAACATGCCCCATGGCTAAACTAACTCTTGTCCCAACGCCCATCGGCAACCTGGAAGACATCACCTTGCGCGCTATCCGGATTCTCAAGGAATCTGACCTGATCCTGGCAGAGGACACCCGAACTACTTCCGTGCTCCTGAAACGTTATGGCGTTACCACCCGGATGACTTCCCATCATAAATTCAATGAGCATCAGGCGGTGGAAGCCTTTGCGCAACGCATTCTAAAGGGAGAAAACATCGCCCTGGTGAGCGATGCAGGCACACCCGGTATTTCAGACCCCGGTTTCCTCCTCATCAGGGCGTGCCTTAAACTGGGCGTGGAGGTGGAAACCCTGCCCGGCCCTTCGGCATTCATACCGGCCCTGCTGAATTCAGGCCTGCCTGCCGAACCTTTCTATTTTGAAGGCTTCCTTCCCCATAAAAAAGGAAGACAGACCCGGCTGAAATTTCTCTCCGGCCTGCCCTGTACATTGATCATCTATGAATCACCCCACCGGCTGGTCAAAACGCTCGAAAGCCTTGCCCTGAACTTGGGCGAACACCGGATGGCATCCGTCTCACGTGAACTGTCCAAAAAATTCGAGGAAACCCGGCGCGGAACGATCCGTGAACTGATCCGGCACTTCTGCACCGGACCGGTGAAAGGAGAAATCGTCATCGTTGTCCAGGGAAAGGATTGATAAATACCGTCTTAAGAACTGCGAACGGCAAACGGCAAACGGCGAACAGGTTCGTTATTCTCAGTTTACAGTTTGCAGTTCGCAGTTTGCAGTTTTTTTGTCCGCCTCTGGACAATTCTGAACTTATTCGAACACTTTTCCAGTGTATGACATGCATTTATTTTAATATAACTTAATGAAATACAATTAATTAGTAAGTTTGGCATACATCATGCTTTTATAGATCATCCAAAAACGAAAAAAATTACTGGCACCATGAAAAAACTTGCTTCACTCCTGTCGGTGCTCCTGATCCCTGCTCTCTCCGTTTTAGCCAGCACCCCAAATGATCCTGCTCCCTCTTGTAACACTGCTTCAGGGGGGTCTTCGCTTTCTCTGGCCGCCTTCAACCTCGAGGAAGAACCTTATGTAGATGATATCCCATTCAACACGAAGAAGATTTACAGACGAGCCTGTTGTTTTTACAAACATTACGGGCGTTACGCGGCCGAAATCAGCCTTCCTGATGAAGATTACATCGAGGACATACCATTCAATACAGAATACATAGCAAGTACAGTTATGGAAGACATTCCGTCAACGCAATCCTGTCAGCATTCCTTTTTACTGGTGGAAGAATCCTACATCGATGACATTCCTTTTGACACAGAGCAATTTGTCAAAGATACGCTTGGGGATGTCGAGCCGGAAAAGGAACAATACACCATCACCTCCTTCAATCTCAGCGACGAGGAATATATCGATGATATTCCCTGGGATACACGGGAAGTGTTTGCGGAAGTGATTCATTATCCTGAGCAGGCGAGAAAACTGAACCTGGAGGGCGCCGTCCTGGTGACTTTCCATTACAATGAAGACGGGTATATTGAAGTTGACACTGCTGAAAGCAATTGCGAATATCTCAGGAATTACATAATTGAAAAACTGGAGGAAATCCGCTTGACGAAAGGGATTGTTACGGTCGGGAAAGACTACAATGCACGCTTCGACTTCATCCTGAAATAAGACGTCAGTCCTGCCTTTCTGAATTTCATTTATTGTTACATTTGGCCCACGATTGATCGTTGCCAGGTATTTCTCTATGACGGCCAAAAAGACAACCTTACGGATCCCCGATCCGTTTGAACTGTTCCTTCCGGAGCCTTCCTCCGTCAAGGAGTTGCCTTTTTTCGTACCCTCAATTTCCGCCGGATTTCCATCCCCTGCGGAGGACTTCATTGATAAAAAGCTTGACCTGAACGAGTACCTGATCCATAACCAGCCGGCTACGTTCCTTGTCAGGGTTCAGGGCAGTTCCATGGAGAATGCCGGCATCAGGGATGGTGACATCCTGGTGGTTGACCGGTCACTGGAACCCTCCGACGGTAAAATTGTCATTGGTGTGATCGACGGGGAATTTACTGTGAAACGGATCGTAAAAAAGTCGGGCAAATTCTTCCTTCAGCCCGAAAATGAAACCTTCAGGCCCATTGAGATCACACCGGATATGGACTTTAAAATCTGGGGAATTGTCACTTTCGCCATTCACAAGCTGCAATGACCCGGAAGGCGCTCGAAACCATGAACCGATGAACGGATTAAAAAACAGGAACATACCCATCCAAACCAAATGATTGTCGTTGAAAATGCGTTGGTCTCTGATGAGTTAGCCGGGTTGCGGTTCGCCTGCGATCTATCCTTTTGCCACGGAGCCTGCTGTGTGGAAGGCGATGCAGGTGCCCCGCTGGAAATGGAGGAAATAGCTCTTCTGGAGGACTATATAGATAAGGTGAAACCCTATATGACGGAGAACGGGATCAGGACCATTGACGAGCAGGGCGTATTTGATTATGATACAGCAGGAGCCTTCGTGACTCCCCTGGTTCACGGCAATGAGTGCGCATTCGTTTATTTTGAAGATCAGATCGCCCGCTGCAGCATCGAAAAAGCCTTTGAAGAAAAAAAAATCCCCTTTCGCAAACCGGTTTCCTGTCATCTGTACCCGGTCAGGATCTCCCGGTATAAACTTTACGATGCGGTGAATTACCATCGCTGGCATATCTGTGAAAAGGCCCTGGTCAAAGGGAAAAACGATGGTGTGTACCTCTGTCAGTTCCTGAAGGAGGCGCTGATCAGAAAATACGGAGATCGGTGGTATAAGGAATTATGCCGGAGCATCGGACGAAAGTGACGCAAACCGCGCACTTTCCTTCTTAAGCTTTGGCTGCATCAGGAGCACCCAGCGCTTCAAGTTCCTTGTCAATATGGAATATGCCTCCTTTATCGCTCCCCAACAGGTTCATCTTGTCAAGGATCCCACCCACCAGGCTCTCTTCTTCAATCTGCTCCATGATGAACCACTGCAAAAACTGACCGGTCGTGTAATCCTTTTCCTGCGTGGCCAGATGATAAAGGGCATTGATGCTTTCGGTCACGTGGACCTCGTGCTGGAGAACCTGTTCCAACAAGGATTTCAGGGATTTGTAATCGTTACCCGGATCTGCAAGCTGTTTAAGTAAGGCTTTCCCTCCACGTTCATTTACATAATGGATGATCTTGATCTGATGGAGCCTTTCCTCATCGGAATGTTTGTACAAAAACTTTGAGGCTCCCGGAAAGCCGTTACGCTCACACCAGGATGCCATAGCCATGTAAATCCTGGAGGATTCTTCTTCCAGCTTGATCTGCTCATTCAACGCATCTTCAACTTTCTTTTTTAACATACTGTATGATTTTTAAGTTGTTCTAATAATTTCTAAAACAAATAAAACGACTGATTGTTTGTGGAGGATGCTGATTTCTATCCTTTCAACGCCTCTGCACCGGTCACAATTTCCAGCAGTTCTTTGGTGATCGCCGCCTGCCTGGCTTTATTATAGGATAATTTGAGATCCTTCAGCAATTCAGAGGCATTGTCGGTTGCCTGATGCATGGCGGTCATGCGGGCTCCCATTTCAGAGGCATAGGAATCCAGCAGATCCTTGAAGAATTGTATCTTCAGTGATCGCGGGATCAGATCGGTGACGATGCGGTGTTTATCCGGTTCAAAAAGATAATCGGACTGAAATTTTTGTTTCTGATCGCTCACCGGGGGCAGAACGGGAAGGAATTGTTCCACCATCAATCGCTGCACGGCTGCGTTCTTGAACTGATGATAGATTACGTCCACGCGATCATATTCCCCGGCCGCAAATCGTTTCATCAGGCTCTCAGCGATGGGAGAGGCTGCATCGAAGGTCAGGGAATCCAGTACCCCATCATAGCTTTCAATAATAGGATAGTGGTTCTTCCGGAAGTATTCAGAAGCTTTCTTGCCGATGGTGATCAGGTTGATGGCGCCGTGATCGTTCAGTGAGGCGTAAGTGGTATGAATATGCCGCAATGCGGCCTTGATCGTATTGGAATTGAAGGCGCCGCACAGGCCCCTGTTCGAAGCCGCAACCACGATCAGTACACGTCTGACCTCCCTGGGTGAAGCGTAAATACTCTCCCCGGATCCTTCCAGACTTGCGGTGAGGTTCCGCAGGATCTCCTGTAATTTGTTCGCATAGGGCCGAAGTTGAAGGATGGCGTTCTGTCCCTTGCGCAGCTTGGAAGCAGCCACCATTTTCATTGCGTTGGTGATCTGCTGTGTTGACTGCACAGAGGCGATCCTGAGACGTACCTCTTTGAGATTGGGCATGCGGTGGCAGGTTTATTCGTTCGGTATATATTTCTTTGCCAGGTCCTTTGCCGTTTTCTCAAGCAATTTCACCGTTTCATCTGTCAGGATCCCCTTTTTAAGGGAGTCCATCTGCTCAGGGTAATGCAACTCAAAATAGTGTATGAATTCCATTTCAAAGTTTCGCACCTTTGTTACCGGGATATCCATCAGAAGGCCACGGGTTCCGCAGAAGATGATCGCGATCTGTTCTGCCACGTTCATCGGGCTGTACTGATCCTGCTTGAGGATTTCCACGTTGCGTACGCCCTTTTCAATGACGGCTTTGGTGGCAGGGTCGAGTTCAGAGCCAAACTTGGAGAAGGCTTCCAGCTCGCGGAACTGGGCCTGGTCGAGTTTGAGGGTGCCGGCCACCTTTTTCATGGATTTGATCTGTGCCTTGCCCCCGACTCTGGAAACAGAGATTCCAACGTTAATGGCCGGGCGTATGCCCGCATTGAACAGGTTTGTTTCCAGAAAGATTTGTCCGTCGGTGATGGAGATCACGTTGGTGGGAATATAGGCGGATATATCTCCGGCCTGGGTTTCGATGATCGGCAGGGCGGTTAGTGAACCGCCACCTTTCACCATGGACCGGATGGATTCAGGCAGGTCGTTCATTTTGGCGGCGACAATGTCCGATGAAATGACCCGGGCAGCTCGTTCCAGGAGGCGTGAGTGCAAATAGAAAATATCACCGGGATACGCTTCGCGGCCCGGGGGGCGGCGGAGCAACAGAGACACTTCCCGGTAGGCAACGGCCTGCTTGGAAAGGTCATCGAAGATCACCAGGGCCGGGCGGCCGGTATCCCTGAAAAACTCACCTATCGCGGCGCCGGCAAAAGGCGCATAGAACTGCATGGCTGCCGGATCGGAAGCGGTCGCCGAGATGATGACCGTATAGGGCATCGCTCCTTTATCCTCCAGGATTTTTTGGATGTTTGCCACCGAAGATCCTTTTTGTCCGACAGCGACATAGATGCAGTAAACGGGCTTGCCCATCTCGTGGTTCTCGCGCTGGTTGATGATCGTATCAATGGCAATGGCCGTTTTCCCTGTTTGCCGGTCGCCAATGATCAGTTCACGCTGGCCTCTGCCGATGGGAATCATCGCATCGATCGGCTTGATACCCGTTTGCAGGGGTTCATCCACCGGCTGACGGAAAATGACCCCGGGAGCCTTGCGCTCAAGGGGCATCTCGTAACGTTTACCCTTGATCTCCCCTTTTCCGTCAATCGGTTCCCCAAGAGTATTGATCACCCTGCCCAGCATCCCTTCACCCACCAGGATCGAGGCAATGCGCCGCGTCCTCCTGACCACATCGCCTTCTGAAATATCCTGAGAATCGCCCAGAAGCACCGCTCCCACATTGTCCTCTTCCAGGTTCAAAACGATCCCTTTCAGGGCATTTTTCTCAAATTCGATCAACTCACCCGACTGTACGTTATTTAAGCCATAAATACGGGCAATTCCGTCACCCACCTCCAGCACAGTTCCAACCTCCTGCAGTTCACGCTCGTCCTTGTATCCGGCAAGCTGCTGCCGTAAGATTGCTGTTACTTCCGCTGGTTTGATTTCTCCCATAATGATGATATTAAAATCCTCTGATGTAAATATTACCCTCAAATTCCCTCCTCAGAAGCAGGAGTTTTCGCTGTATACTTGTATCGTACTGCTGATCACCCACGTTGATGATGAACCCGCCGATCAGTTCCGGATCCACCTCTTCGTTCAGTTGGATACGGGCCCGTGTCTGTTCCTCGAGTAACGCAATGACCTTGCGGCGCAAAGGCTCGTCGAGCGGAACGGCTGTCCGGATCGTGGCAGACTTGATATTCTGATGTTCAAGATAGAGTTCAGTGAAGCAGACGGCAATATCCTGAATGTAATTTTCACGTGACTTCTTGGCAATGATCTGTAAATAGGTGAAGGTTTCAGTGGTGACATGCTCCTGGAAGATTCTCCGCAGAATGGCTGTTTTTTTGCGTTTGTGAACGATCGGGCTCTTCAAAACCAGCCTGAATTCCCTGTTTTGGGCGCAGACTTTCCCGATCAAGTCCATATCCGCATTCACCTTCTCCAGGATCTTTTCCTCGACTGCATAATCAAACAGTGCCTTTGCGTACCGGTATGCGATTTTTCTTTCTCTCATTGCCTTGATTTCGGTCGCCTTGCTAATTGATCTCTACTTCATCGATCAGCTTGTTGATCAATTGCTTCTGTTTATCTGTTTTGGATAATTCCTCTGTAAGTACTTTCTCAGCAATCTCAATGGAAAGCTGGGCCAGTTGATTCTTCAGATCGGTGATGGCAGCCATTTTTTCATACTGGATGCTGTCCTTTGCATTCTCAATGATCCGGTTGTATTCGGTGTTGGCCTCCGCACGGGCTTTTTCAATGATGGAATCCTTAATGACCTTGGCCTCGCGAAGCATTTTATCTTTCTCGTCCCTGGCCTCAGCAAGAAGCTGCAGGTGCTCTGATTTCAGATCCTTCATTTCCTGACGGGTTTGTTCAGCAGCCATCAGGGCGCTCTCAATATGATCCTCCCTGTTCTTCAGGGCCTTCATGATCGGCTTCCAGGCAAATTTGCCTAAAATGAACATCAGCAGCAGGAATGCGATGGTCATCCAGAAGATCAGACCTATACCGGGATTGATGAGTTCCATGTTCTCAAAGTGTTAAATGATTATACCAGCGAACCTTGCAGGATGACCAACCGTCACACTGCAAGAGTCGGCTCAATGGATTTGCTTTTAGATAAAGATGATCAGCAAACAAACCACAATGGCAAAAAAAGCAACTCCTTCGATCAAAGCAGCAGCCACGATCATATTTGACCGGATATCTCCTCCGGCTTCCGGCTGACGCGCAATGGATTCAACCGCGCCACGGCCGATCTGTCCGATGCCGATGCCCGCTCCGATGGCAGCCAATCCTGCTCCCAGACCAGCACCCATCTTTGCAATGGGAATCAGGTCAGCAGCAGCCTGTAATAAAACCGTTAAAATTGACATAATACTGAGTTTAAATGATTAATACTGATAGATAGCGTGTTGTTCATCCTGTTCCCGATCCTTTTGTCAATGGTGTTCCTCCTGAGCCATCCCAAAATAAAGGGCGGAAAGGAGGGTAAAGACATATGCCTGGATAAAAGCGACCAGCAGCTCAAGCAATCCCATGAATACCGCAAAAAGTATGGATACGACAGAGATACCATAACCCAGGGCGGCGTTCATCTGTCCAAAAATAAAAATAAGGCTGATAAATCCAAGAATGATGATATGACCTGCGGTTATGTTGGCAAAGAGACGTATCATCAGAATGAAGGGCTTTGTGAAGACACCCATGATCTCCACGACAGGCATCAGGGGCAGCGGAAATTTCAGCCACCAGGGCACACCGGGCGTGTTGACAATATGCTTCCAGTAGTCTTTATTCCCGCTGAAGATGGTAACGATGAACGTGATGATGGCCATCACCCCTGTCACCGCAATGTTCCCGGTTACATTGGCCCCCCCGGGAAAGAACGGGATGACCCCGATCAGGTTGTTCAGGAAAATAAAAAAGAACAGTGTAAGCAGATAAGGCATGAACCGTTCATATTTATGCTCTCCGATGGAGGATTTGGCCAGGTCCCTGACAAAAAGAATCACCGGTTCCAGAAGCGACTGCAGTCCTTTGGGTGCATGATGTTCCCTTTTCCTGTAGGCCCGTGCAACAGAGATAAAGATGACGCAGATCACGATGCAGCTGATGAAAAGGGCAAATACGTTTTTGGTGATCGAAAAGTCCAGGGGAAGCGGCGCCTGTTCATCCGTTTCCATGCCACCACCGGTCACCCTGACGATCTTTCCTTTGTTCTTCCCTTCCGTTTCAAGCTTAAATCCCCTGTAAGAAGCGGTCCCGTGATGAAATCCGGAGGACATAAAAACGTGCAGCTTCCCCTGATCAAGGAGAATGACGGGAAGGGGAATGGATACATCTTTCTTTCGTGTACTGATAATATGCCATTCGTGTGCATCGATCACGTGCTCGATGATCATGTTCCCGGCATTGAATTCCTCTTCCTGCTGCGCAGCAGGTTCTGAAGAGGAAACCGAATGCGCTTCCGGCTCTGAAAGTGCAATGGATGACAACGGGAAGACAAATAGTAAAAAGAAGAGCAAAAAAGACAAGACACTGAATGACCTCTTCCTTTTCATATGCTGCAACTAATGATCCATCGGCCTGCAAAAAATTCTTCCGATGACAGGGCAAATTTATAACTTTTACCGGAATGATGACTTTTTTTCCGAGAGTTTATAGCAGATGATCAGGTTTGTTTTCATTACTTTGTATGCTTGGAAAACTATTTGCGCGTGATCCCACACCCGGATGAATATTACATGAAGGAAGCGCTCAGGGAAGCCTATAAAGCCCTTGTAAGGGATGAAGTTCCCGTGGGTGCCGTCATTGTCTGGGGCGACAGGATCATTGCGCGTGCGCACAACCTTACCGAACGACTGAACGACGGGACAGCGCATGCTGAAATGCAGGCTTACACGGCTGCCTCGGACTATATTGGTTCCAAATACCTCCAGGAATGCACCCTTTACGTGACGATTGAGCCTTGCGCCATGTGTGCCGCTGCCTCCTTCTGGACCCGAATAGGCAGGATCGTTTATGGAGCAAAAGATGACAAACGGGGTTATTCACTGATTTCAAAAAACCTCCTTCACCCGGCTACGATGGTGAAAAGTGGCGTACTGGAGCAAGAGTGTGGTTCCCTGCTGAAAAATTTTTTTCTGAACAAACGACAATGATTTGATACTTTTACCTATGTAACTGTTTTAACCTCTGTTATCAACACCATGACCAGAACAATTTTTTTCTTTTTAGTCCTTCTGATCCCCTTTTTTCTGGCAGCAGGACCCATTGAGGATCAGATAAAAAATGCTGAGGCTGCCGATTACCCGGATGCCGACATGATCACCGTGTTCGACAGCACCCGCGTCGAGGTGCAGGAAAGCGGACTGAGCTATGTCACCATGCACCGTCTTTATAAAGTTTTTAATTTTAAGGGTGCCAAAAACCTCAGTGTCATTAAGATCGACTACGACCCTCAGTCAGCCTATGTTGAGATCAGGAAAGCAGTGATCCACAAAAAAGACGGTACGCGGAGGGAGCTCGGACCCGAACAGGTGATTGATTACCCTGCCCCAGCCAGGGCAATTTACTGGGGCGCACGGGAAAAAATGCTGGAAATAGGCCGCCTGGACCCGGGTGATGCGGTGGAGGTCTTTCTGTTCAGGAAAGGATTTACCTATGCTTTGCTTCAGCAGGAAGGAGAAGAGGAGCGGTACATCCCACCGATGAGAGGCCATTTCTATGACATTGTTGAGTTTTGGAGCAGCCAGCCGGTCAGGATCAAGTGCTATCAGGTGGTCATCCCAAAAGAAAAAACCCTGCAGTATGAATTTTACCACGGACAGGTTCAATCATCCGCCTGGCTGCGCGATAACAAAATGCATTATACCTTCACCATGAAGGAGATGCTCCCGGTGAAATCAGAGCCGGGAATGGTAGCTCTTTCCGACGTTGCTCCCAAGTTGTTGCTTTCTACCAGTCCCGACTGGAATGCCAAATCGCTCTGGTTCTACGGAGTCAATGAGGATTATGGAAGCTTTTTACCGACTCCGGAAATCCAGGCCAAAGTGGACCAGATCCTTGAGGGTGCCAAAACAGAGACTGATTCGATCAGCCTGCTGACCCACTGGGTGGCAGACGAGATCCGTTATTCAGGCATTTCCATGGGTGAAGGGGAAGGCTATACCCTGCATACAGGTCATATGACCTTTACCGACCGGTGTGGCGTGTGCAAGGACAAAGCCGGGATGCTGATCACCATGCTCCGTGCGGCCGGATTTGAATCCTATCCCGCAATGACCATGGCGGGATCACGTATCGAACTTATCCCGGCCGACCAGTTTAACCATTGTGTCACCTTGGTAAAACGTGCCCACGGGGAGTACGAACTCCTGGATCCAACCTGGGTTCCCTTTATCCGGGAGCTCTGGTCGAGTGCCGAACAGCAGCAGAATTACCTGATGGGAGTTCCCGAAAGCGCCGACCTTGCCATAACGCCCATCTCCCCGCCAGAGAACCATTCGATCCGGATCAGGGGTACAGCCGACCTGGACAAGGATGGCACCTACACGGGTTCTCTCGTCCTGACGGCTGAAGGTCAGTCCGACGCCGCAGTCCGAAGCATGTTTACCCGTTCTCGCCGGACTTACTGGAAAGAACTGGTGGAAACCGAGCTTCTGAAAGTGGCCCCACAGGCCGTTGTGCTCTCCTGCGACTTCGGTGACCCGTATCACTATCTGTCAGGGCCGATCACGCTGAAGATCTCCTACAAAATCCCGGACTATGCCCTCATTACTGACCAGGAGATTATTTTTCAGCCAGTGATTGCCTCCGGATTTTTTAAAAGGATCATGCCGCATCTGTATGCCAACACCGCATTGGAAGTCCGGAAGTTCCCGTTCCGAGACCGGTGTTCCCGCTGGGTTGAACTGGATGAAACGATTACCGTGCCTTCCGGATATGCTTCCTGTCCGTCCGTTTTTTCAAAAAATACGACCGGTGATGCATCTTCTTTTGACGGCATGGTCCAGAAGGATGGAAATACCCTCAGGATCACCGAAAAAATGGTTTTTGGAAAGCGCATCTATGAGCCGCAGGATTGGCCGGCCTACCGTGATGCCGTGAAAGCGCAGAATGAATTTGCGGAACGGGTGGTGGTGTTGAAAAAAGATTAATGGTCATAAAAAGTCATTCGTAGTCATTGGTAGTCATTTGTAGTCATTGGTAGTCATTGGTAGTCATTGGGTAGTTGTGGGTAGTTATTTGTGGTTATAGGTGGAATGGGGAATAACTAAAGCATTTATAATATGTTAACCGGAGGAAACATGAGGAAGTTCATTGTCATTGCATTGCTGGCCGGGTGCGGATTGCTGGCTGGTTTTCCTGGGCTGGCACAGGAACCGGATGCGGAATTTACACGTATCGTTAAAGAATACCGTCTGAACGATGACGGCAGCATGGAACACCGTGTGATCAAAGAGCTGAAGATCCTCTCTCACCTGGCTTTTCATTCACTGTACGGGGAGACATTTGTCATTTTTGATCCCCGTTATCAAAAACTTCAGATCAACGAGTCGTACACGATCATGGCTGATGGGGAAAAAGTCGTAACTCCCGCCAATGCATTTAACGAAGTCCTTCCGCGGTTTGCCACCAATTTCCCCGGGGCGGCTCACCTGAGGGAAATGGTCATCACCCATACCGCCCTGGAGGTTGGAGCCTCGATTTATCTGGACTATACCATTTTAACCGCTCCGGATTACTACCCCGCGCTGATGGGAAACGAGGTGCTGACCACCTCGTCACCTGTTGATGACCAAATTATAACAGTTGACATCCCTGAATCCGCCGAGTTGTATCATAAGATGCTCCATTTACGCACCGCACCAGAAGTTTTTCGGGAAAACGCGAGAAAACGATTTGTCTGGACTTTTTCCAATTTAAAGGCCAGAACACAGGAACCTTTTCAACCCGCGGAATCCGAATACCTGCCCACGCTAATCTTCTCGACGGGCCGGAATTTTGATGAGGTATTTGCCTCATTTGCCTCCCAGGATGCTTTTCTCTGGAAGGTGAACCAGGAAATGAAATCGAGGCTGGCCAACATAAAAAAAGAGCAATCCGATCCCCTCTTGCAGGTCTTTGCCATTCACAAGCTGGTTGTGGAAGAGTTCAACTTATTGAATGTGCCGATGGAATATACAGGATACCGGTTACGGACAGCCGAAGAAACCTGGCTAAGCAATGGAGGCACTGAAGCGGAAAAAAATGTGTTGCTGTGTACGTTGCTGAAGGAGGCTGGTTTCCGGGCCGGCTTGTATGCAGCCTTCCCGAACGATCTGATGGACAGATCCATTGGTTGCCTTCCTGCCGTGAAAGGTTTTGCGGTGGAAGTCAACCTTGACGACGGGGATCATTTGCTGCTTTCAGCAACGGGTATGGATGACCAGGCCCTGATGACGGCCGTGGGTGACCATTCGCTTGTTCAAATCGACCCTGTGGCTTCTTTCCTGAAAATAAACCGCACTCAGGGCCAGCCGGGCACACTGAAAGCGGAATTCAACATAAAAATGGATACGGCACACCGGCTGTCGGCAACAATTTCGGCCAGTTTGGGCAAACTGTTGAATCCCCATATGGCCATCCAAAGAAATAAGGATTACGCAAAAGGAGCCTGGACCTCATTTGCATCGGCTGGTTCAATCAAATCCTGCACGGAAAAACAATCCGATCCTGAGCAATCATTCCTGGTATGGGAGGCCGACTGTCAAACAGCCCTGAAAAAGCAGGATCATTATTATTTCCTTGAACTTCCTGTGTATCAAAACGGATTCGCCGCCTTCCAGATGAATTACCTGAATGCTTCGCGAATCGCACCGCTTAAGATCCCATTTCTGCTGGAAGAATCCTATGACTATATCCTGGAACTCCCCGCTGATCTGGACCTGATCACCGATTTTAAGGATACGGTCATTGAGAATCCGGTCGGTTCCGTTCATTTGAAAATAGCCTCCAAAAAACGAAATGTTCATTTGTCCCGTGAACTCCGGTTAGCCATACAAACCATCCCTCCGCAGCATTATGAGGAGTTCCGGATGCTGATCAATGCGTGGAACGATATGAACAAACGCCGGCTGATCTTTAAAATGAAAGAGTGATTCTTCCTTGTTCCGTTGACTAAAAAGTCCTGAGTTATTAACAATTGTTCATAACCCGTGTGTGTAAAATGTGAACACTGAGACCGGTTTAAATTTGCTTTCACACCTGATCCAGTTGTAATTTTACCAAACCAAGTGAGAGATAAAAGACTACCTGGACAAGCGAGGGAATCTCACATCAGTTCCTTGAAAAAGTGTAACACGGAGACACCGGTCATTCAGCCGGGATGTTCGCAAGGATATCAAGGCCGGATGACAACCCTAAAATCAAGTGGGTCGGAGGAGTAGCCTGAAAGGGTGAAAGCCCGTTCAGACACACAGGGTCGCAAGCAATTGCGTACAATGTCTGTCAGCTTGAAGGGTCGGCGGTCCGCAGGTATGTACCGCTCCACGGAGCGGGAAACAGCGGGCCGGATTTCCGCAAAGAGGGACTCCCCGGAGTCCAGGTCAACGGAAATCGCTCGAAAAGGAAGGGGGGCGGAGAAGGCAACAACCGAAAGGGCGTGTGCGGCCAATCCCAGGTCCAATAAAGAAGGGTCTACGGACCTAACCGAGGTGGATCAGTCAAAATAACAGTAACTTGGCTCATGCAACCGGCTATGGCTGCTGCGTGAGAAACGGGAAATTACTTCACAAGAGTGGTTTCCCGTTTGTGTTTTTATTACCTTGCACCCGTGCAGTTCATCGCCGACCTCCATATCCACTCGCATTTCTCCATTGCGACCAGCCAGGAACTCAAACCTGAATTTCTGGACTACTGGGCGC
Source organism: Bacteroidales bacterium (assembly GCA_035342335.1). Taxonomy (NCBI): domain Bacteria; kingdom Pseudomonadati; phylum Bacteroidota; class Bacteroidia; order Bacteroidales; species Bacteroidales bacterium. Next base: position 76,803 of record DAOQWY010000001.1, on the reverse strand, counting down.
GTATAAAAGGAATCCAGGTCGTTGGTACGGGTGACTTCACCCACCCCGGATGGATCAACGAACTCAGGGAAAAGCTCCAGCCTGCTGAACCCGGTCTTTTCACCCTGAAACCTGATTGCAGGATGCCCATTCCTTTCTTATCAATGGAACAGGACAGTGAGCAAACCAGGTTTCTTCTTTCAGCTGAGATCAGTAATATCTATAAAAAAGCTGGCAAGGTCAGGAAGGTACATAATGTTATTCTTGCTCCTGATTTTCAGACGGTTGAACGAATACAGCAGACATTGCTCCGGTATAAATTCAACATCACATCCGACGGGCGTCCCATTCTTGGGATGGATTCGCGCGACCTGCTGGAATTGACCCTATCCTGCAGCGAGAATATCCTTTTCATTCCTGCCCATATCTGGACCCCCTGGTTCTCAGCCCTGGGTGCCCAGTCGGGCTTTGATTCCATTGAAGACTGCTATGCCGACCTGTCTCCCTTCATCTTTGCCGTTGAAACCGGCCTGTCGAGTGATCCACCCATGAACTGGCGCTGCAGTTTCCTTGACAAGTATACGCTGGTTTCGAATTCCGACGCGCATTCACCGGAAAAACTGGGCAGAAATGCGAACATCTTTGACACCCGGCTCGAATATGGATCCATCGTCCAGGCATTGAAAACCGGTGATTCCGGCCAATGCAGGGGTACGATCGATTTTTTTCCGCAGGAGGGAAAATACCATTATGCAGGACACCGGAAATGTGGCATCTGCTGGGATCCGGATGAAACGGACCGGCACGGCGGAGTATGCACCGTCTGCCACAAACCCGTCACGATGGGCGTCCTGAACCGGGTAAATGAACTGGCCGACAGAAAGAAGGGTTCCGAAAAGCCTAACCGGTTACCTTTTCATTCCCTGATCCCGTTGAAGGAGATCCTGTCGGAAATCCACGGTACAGGAACGGAAACAAAGCAGATCAAACTGGCCTATCAGAACCTCATCCAGAAGGCCGGCAGTGAATTTTCCATCCTTTTGCATGAGCCGCTCGACAACCTGGCCAACTATGCCGGAAGCGTGCTTGTGGAAGCCATTCGCCGGATGCGGGAGGGGAAAGTGATCATCAAACCCGGCTGCGACGGTGAATACGGCCAGATACGGGTATTCGAAAAAGGGGAAGCGGAGATGCTGCAACAGAATGGATCGTTGTTCGGGGAGGCGGATACCAGTCGGCAGCGGAGCGAAGCGGCGTCCCGACAAAAGTCGGGATCGGCAGCGGAGCGAAGCGACGTCCCGACGAAAGTCGGGATCAACAGTCAGCAATCAGCAGCCTGTCCCCGCTTCGTTTCACTCGCGGGGATCAGCAGCGGAGCGAAGCGACATCCCGACGAAAGTCGGGATCGGCAGGAGGCAGGTGACCATGATCAAGCCAAAATTGAAAATCGACAACTGGCAATCGATAATAAGACTGGATTCGGATTGAACGCTGAACAGCAAGAGGCCATCCTGCATCACACCGGCCCGGCGCTGGTCGTCGCGGGACCGGGTACGGGAAAGACCAGGGTCCTGACGCAACGGATTGCTTTCCTGATCAATCATCACCACATTGAACCGGGAAAAATACTCGGTATCACGTTCACCAACAAAGCGGCCGGGGAAATAAAGGAAAGAATGAAAACCCTGGTCAATGAAAACCTCTGCCGCGATCTGACCCTGTGCACTTTTCATCAGCTGGGCTATTCCATCCTGAAGGAAAATGTATCCAAAACAGGGAGGGAATGTCCGTTCTCGGTCATCAATGAAGAAGAGAAAGCTTATCTGCTGTCGACCAGGGTCAATGCGGATAAAAAAGTCATTCCGGATCTTTCTGATAAAATAACCTTTCTCAAGCAGGAAGTTACGCCCATTTCATCTGCCCGGGAGGATGCAGGGTACATCCGGGCCTATCAGTCCTGTCTTGAACAGAACAATCTCTTTGACCTGGACGACCTGATCTATGAATCCGTGATCCTGCTGCGCGATCACCCCGAAATAGCGGATGCCTGGCGCCAGCGATACCCGTGGATATTGATCGATGAGTACCAGGACATCAACCAGGCACAGTACGAACTGGTGAGGCTGCTGATGCAGGCAGAGGAACCGAACCTATTCGTCATTGGCGATCCCAACCAGGCCATTTACGGCTTCCGGGGAGCCAGTGTGAAATTCATCAACCGGTTCAGGAGTGATTTCCCGGCAGCATCCATCTATGGTCTGACGAGAAGTTACCGGTGCTCCGACCAGATCCTCCAGGCCTCCCGGCAGGTGATCGGTAATGACGTGGGAGAACCGCCCGTACTTTATGGTTTACGAAAAGATGTGAAAGTGAAGATCGTCAGCCATCCCACCGACCGGAGCGAAGCGGAATTTGTAGCACGTACCATTGAGAAAATGATGGGAGGGCTTCGGTTTTATTCGATGGACAGCCAGATCAGCTCCGGTGAGCAGGAAGAGGGGATCAGCAGCCTGTCGGACTTCGCCGTACTGTGCCGCATTGGCAGGCAGATGGATGTTCTGGAAAAAGCCTTTGCCGATCACAGCATCCCCTGTCAGAAAGTGGCAGAGGATCCCTTCTTCCGGCAAAAACCGGTCCGGACCCTCCTCGGCCTTTTGAAACTGGCCCATCACCCCAAAAACCAGCTGCTAGGCCATAAACTGATCCACGAAGCGGATGTCATCCCGTTTCATCCTGATCAGGTCCGGCAATTCGTCCAGGGACTCAGTGTTGAAACTGCCCTTGGTATGCTGTCGCAATCCTTTCTTAAAAACCGGCCTGATCCGGATGAAACGATCCTGAAAAAGCTGCTGGCGTTTGCGCGTAACTACGGTAATGACCATGAAGCCTTCCTCCAGTTCACCGAACTGGGAACAAGCGCCGACACCCTGGAGGCGGCAACCGAAGGCGTCCGCCTGATGACGCTGCATGCTTCAAAGGGCCTTGAGTTCAAATGTGTGTTTATTGTAGGCTGTGAAGAAGGGTTATTACCCTTTTCACTTTTTGAGGGAATGGAGTCAGATCCTGAAGAGGAAAAAAGGCTTATCTATGTGGGGATGACCCGGGCGATGAAGCATCTTTACCTGAGCCACGCCTTGCAACGTTCGATGATGGGGAAGGTTTTTCACCCCAGACGAAGTCCCTTTCTTGACCGGATCGAACAAAACCTGACCGAGATCTTACATTCGGAAAGAAAAAGAAATCCTCAACGGGATCAGTTATCGCTTTTTTAGAAGGTATTTATCCGGTAATTCCAAGGCTCCCCTGGATATTCCGCATCATTTGCTGATAGTTCATGAAGTTCTGTTCGGGGCTCCATATCTGAACGATGAAGAATCCCTTTTCAAACGGAAGGGCAGTGATGATCATTCGGATGGGTTTTTGTTTGATCAGACCGGATGCCTCAACTTCAAAAGCTTCTTTACCTTTGATGATCTTTTTCACAGGTTCACCTTTCGGCTTAAGCTGCTTCAAAAGCGCTAAATTTTTTACATAAGCCAGACCATCCTGGGACGTAACTCTATGAAAAACAATGACATGGATGGTGGTATCCAAGGAGACGAGCTCATAGATCGTCTGGTCTTCCGGATGAGGTATCTGCATCCAGTTAGGGGGTGCTTCAAACTGAATGTTCAGTGTAGGATGGTGATAAACCTGGGTGGGTTGTGCAAATGAAGTGCCCAGCATCAAAAACATTAATGCCGCCAGGCAGATTCCCTGAATAAAAAATGTTTTTTTCATAATGGTTCTAATTAGTTGGTTTTACGAGAACGGCCTCAAATTTATCAAAAATAATACCAATTCTATTTCTCCTCTCTCCTCTCTCCTCTCTCCTCTCTCCTTTCTCCTCTCCCCTCTCTCATTTTGTAACAATCCGCCCGAGCCTCGCATTGATCTCGCGGCTGATATTTTTCAGCCTGAGTTGCTCCTGCAAAAGCGCCAGGATCTCCTCCTCATCAGATGCAACCTTCAGATCCTTCTGGATTCGGGTGATCATCTGATCAACCTTTTTTGCCTTGAAGGCAAGTACAGCGGACAGTACAGCTTCCTTGAGGATCTCCTTTTCCATTTTTACCCTGATCAGGTTCTTTGACCAGCCTTCACTGAGCTCATACGGAGTGGATACCAGGCTTATGGCAACCTGTGCAACCGAGGTGTCGGGGTGGTTCACGAAGTCCTTTTCGGATGGGATCCTGTTTTTTTCCTGTTCCTTCCGGAAATCATCAAAAATGAACTGATAGTAGGAATTTTGAAAGGTAAGTTCATCAAGGGACAAATCATGGACAATGAACCTGGCCACCTGAGTCATCTCGGTGCTGTCGTCACCATTGGCCGGTATGACCTCTTCACCGTACAACAGCAGGATCCGGATGATATCCTTTTCCTGATATTCACTGATGTTGGGATCCGCTGAAATCTGTTTTTCGGCCGGATAAACGATTTCCTCCGGAAAAACTCCCGGATGAAGGGTGTCCATCTTTTTGCTGAAATTCATCCGGAGGATCTTATTCAGTTCATTCATCAGAGTCTGTTCCGGCATATTCATCACCGAAGCGCATTCCTTGACATACACGGTGCGGAAAATGGCATCCGGGATCAGGGCGATGGATTGTACGATCTCCTTGATCAGCGAAGCGCGTTTGATTGGATCATTGGCAGCTTCTTTCAGCAGAAGATTGGTTTTAAAAACGATAAAATCACTGGCACCTGACCGTATGAAATTTTCAACCTCAGAGGTGCGGTTTTTTCTGACAAAGGAATCAGGATCTTCGTTTTCGGGAAACAGAACGATCTTGACGTTCATCCCTTCTTCCAGGATCATGTCGATCCCCCTGAAAGAAGCTTTGATGCCTGCCGGATCACCATCATACAGAATGGTGATGTTGCGGGTGAAGCGCTTGATCAGCTTGATCTGATCGGTGGTCAGCGAGGTGCCTGATGAAGCGACCACATTTTCGATACCGGCCTGGTGGAGGGAGATCACGTCGGTGTATCCCTCCACCAGGTAGCAGTTATCCTGCCGGATGATGGCATTCTTGGCAAAAAAGATCCCGTAAAGTGCCTTGCTCTTGTTATAAATATCGGATTCAGGCGAGTTGATGTATTTCGGCTTATTTTCAGCGGTTGTCCTGATTCTGCCGCCAAAGCCGATCACCCTGCCGGTCAGGTTATGGATCGGAAAAATGACGCGTGAACGGAAACGGTCATAGAGCCTGCCATCCTCCGACCGTATGGTCAGCCCGGTCTTCAGGAGATAATCCAGCTTGTATCCGTTGTCCAGGGCGTTCTGGGTAAAATGATCCCATTTATCGGGGCTGTAGCCCAGTTCGAACTTTTTCACCGTATCCTCCCGGAATCCCCTTTCGCTGAAATATTTTAGTCCCAGCGCCCTTCCCTCCTCGGACTGGAACATGCTATCGCTGAAAAATTTCCGGGCAAACGTGTTGACGTGGTACAGACTCTCCTGTTCATTCAGGGCCTGCAGCTCTTCAGCGGTCTGTTCGTGCTCCTCGATCCGGATGTTGTATTTCTTTGCCAGGTATCGCAGGGCATCGGGGTACGAATAATGTTCGTGCTCCATGACAAAGTTGACCGCATTGCCCGCCTTTCCACAGCCAAAGCACTTGTAGATGCCGCGGGCGGGAGAGACATTGAAAGAAGGCGTTTTTTCATTATGGAACGGACAGAGGCCAACCAGGTTGGACCCCCGTTTGCGCAGGGTAACAAAATCAGCCACCACCTCTTCAATGCGGGCAGCTTCGATGATATCACGGATGATGTCGGGGCGGATCATAATGATACAAAGGTAGAGGATAACAGGATGTAAATCCCAAATTCCAGGATCCAAATTCCAGACAGATCACAAAATTCAAATTCCAACTCATGAAAAGTGGAAGAATCCGATTATATTTGGTGATGATTTAAAGGAAAAGTCTTGTATGGAAAAAGAAGTTCACCTCCTGAAAAAACTGATCGAAAAACTGGATGATAAAAATTTCAACCTGGAGGGTTGGAAAAGCTCTGCCTTGATCATCCTGGCCCGGATCTTCGGGGAGAATTCCCAGAAGCTGCGCCAGATCGAAAAAATCGAATACGATTACAGCAGCTGGTCGATGCGTGACACCTCCGGGATCCCGTATCTGCAGACCTGTAAAAAGCTCGGTCGTCAGATCCTCGAGACAGCCATCCTTGAACTGGAAACACTTGGCCTGCCTGCCTCAGAAGTGCGTATATCGGGCAGCCAGGATACGGAACCCATATCGCAGGCATTTGAGGAAGTCCTTGCTGCTTCGCAATTCCGGGAGATCAAAGCGATCCTTCAATCCAACGAGGACGATGAGGTGATCCGGCAGAACCTCATCGATAAGCTGAAGGTGCTGGGATTAGAGGTTTCACCGAAGATACTGGCGAATATTCTGATGAATAAGGAAGTACGGGAGAGGATGTGAGGGGAGTCATTCATGGTCATACATAGTCATTCATAGTCATTTATAGTCGTAATAACAATAAAGGACAATGAATGGCAATGAATAACACGAGGCGCGAAGCGCTGATCTATGACAATGAATGGCAATGAATAACGCCAGGCGCGAAGCGCCGAGTAAATGACAATGAATAACAACATGCCACTATGAACCATTCAATTCCAGACCAATCCACCCTTTCCCACGGTGACACCATTCGCCTGGTCATCGACTTCATTCACCGTACCGTGATGCACCACGTGCTGTGGTATGGCCAGGTACAGGAACGATTTGGCAGGGAGGAGGCCCTGAAGGTACTGAAAACGGTCTACGACCGGACGTATGAGATTCAGGTGAAGCGTTTGGCCAAAGTCCTTGGATTCGAATTTACCGGCAACCTTCCCGGTCCGATGATGAACCTGAGCGATGAAGAACTGCATGCATTGAAAGAAGGCCTGGCGGTCAACTGGCTTGCCAACGACGGGGTGTGGTTCCAGGCCGTGGAGTTTGTGCACGGCATGAAGGATGCAAAACGTTGCAATGATGCCTGCTGGGGGCAGTTTTCGCCTGTGGAGGCGTGGTCGGTAAAAAAATTCCTGAACCTGCCCGACAATCCGGGACTTGAAGGGCTGAAACAGGCGCTGAACTTCCGGCTGTATGCCACCATCAATACCCAGAGCTTCGCGGAGGAAACACCCGGAAGCTTCGTTTTTCGGATGAATGACTGCCGCGTGCAGTCGGCCCGGAAGCGAAAAGGGTTGGATGATTATCCCTGCAAATCCGGCGGGCTGGTGGAGTATACCACATTCGCCAGTGCCATCGATCCGCGGATCCGGACTGAGTGCATCGGCTGCCCCCCGGATGCACATCCGGAAGAATGGTACTGCGCCTGGAAATTCTCCCTGAATAACCATTAACGATTACCCAGATAATCTGTAATGGCTATTCAATAAACATCACCCCGCCTCCGTCGAACAGCGGCCCCTCATAAAGCTCAATGATGTCATAATGAAGATGTCGAATGAACTTCCTGATGCTGTCACCCTGCGGATGAAAGCGGAGGCTTCCGATGAAAAACACCTGGCTCAGGTATACGCCGCAGGTGCCTCCGATAAAGCCATGCGGCAATCCCGGGAGGAGTATGGGAGACGGGTCAATGTACAGCGAATGGAATCCCTGCCGGCTGAGAATCCTGTGTATCCCTGCATCGGAGGTGATATATCCATTGGGTGTCAGGGAGATAAGATTGCAACGGCAGTAACCCTGGTTCACGTGAATTTTGTTTTGTTGTTGCGCATGCTCAAGGATGATCGGATCGCTCAGGTCCAGGTTGTGGATAAGCATATCGTCAGAGAAAACCGCACAGTAACGGGCTGTATCCGGATACTGGCTTCCAACAGGCCACATACCCGTTTGAAAGATTACCTTTTCCCTGACCAGGAGATCCTGATATTCCAGGGGTAGATTGGGCGCAACGATCCATTCACGGCCGGTCAGGCAGAAAAAAATATCCGGATGGCCTGAAATGGCCTCATAGGTAATCCCCGAAGTTGTGAATCCGATCACTTCCCCGTGGATCTCCAGGCTCTTCTTTGCCTTTTCAGGAACTTTGTCATCCAGAATAATGAACATAAAAGTTCCTTCCTGTCAGTGATACATTATTAACAAATGTGACGCTTCTGAACCTTTCGAGGAGCATTTTCCTATTGCTTGCCCCATAACCGATCGCAACATTCAACTGGTCAGGAGCAACCTGAATTTGAATGGATTTCCCTGACTCACACAGGAATACTTCCCTGAGTTTCTCTTTCCACAGCGCAGTTTCCACCAGTTCCCGAAAGGAAGGATGGAATGGTCCGGCCAGGAGTTCTTTCCCGGAGACCAATCCTTCGGAGGGGTGAAGGCCCATGCGTATGATTGTTACACCCGCATTCTCAAATATCCCGCATATTGCTGCCGACCAGCGCACCGCTTCCTCCAGGGATAACGGAGCATATTCCCCTTTCCGGTACAGTTGAGCCAGGGGCGTGTTTTTAATGACCAGGGTCGGATAGATCCGTGTATTGTCGGCTCCCAGTTCAACGATCCGCCGGGCTGTATGCAGTGATCTGTCCAGCGTATCGCCGGGCAGTCCGATCATCATCTGCAGTCCCAGCTTAAAACCCTGGCTCAGGATCAGCACCGAGGCCCGTTCTGTATCCCTTGCTGTGTGCCCGCGGCCCGATTGCCGCAATACGTCATCATCCATGGATTGTGCACCGAGCTCGATGGTGGTCACACCGTATTCCTTCAGCAGGTACAGCCGTTCCTCGTCGATACAGTCAGGGCGGGTGGAAACGCGGATTCCCTGCGCGGCTGGAAGCAGGAAGCGGGAGGCGGGTCTTTGGGTCGGCAGGTCAACAGGTCGGCAGGGAGGCGGGGAGGCGGAAGGCAGGTAGGGGGAGACAATGGATAAATAATGCTTCTGTAGCGAAGGAGTAATGCAGGTGAAACTGCCTCCGAAGAAGCCAATCTCGATATGGGTATTTTCGCGGGGAATGGTGTCCAGGTGCTTTTGAATGATGACCTCCACCTCCGCGGCATCCGGAACGCGCAGGGCACCCGAGATCTTCCGCTGATTGCAGAACACGCACTGATGCGGACAGCCGAGCTGGGGGATGAAGATCGGGATCGTATAGTGCTTGACGGAAGACATTTTTTAAGCAGTGATAGGACAAAGATAAGCAGGCGACAGGATAAAATTCCAAATCCCAGGCACCAAATTCCAAACAAATTCCAACCTCCAGGATCCAACCTGCCGGACGCAGAACCTGAAGACCTGAGAACCCGAAGACCTGAGAACCCGAAGACCCGAGAACCCGAAGACCCGAGAACCCGAAGACCCGAGAACCTGAGGACCCACCACCAGGCTTGAAGCTTGCGGCTCCCTCTCCTCCATTTCTTTCACATTTTCCGCTGGTTATCATATTTTTATTAATTTTGCAGACTTTTTAAAGGCAATGACCAAAATCCGCTGGCGGATGAAGGAAAAATACAGGGAATACAAACAGTTAAATCTTCCTGAAATCGGGAAAGAGATCCGGGAATACTGGCAGGAACATGGCATTTTTCACAAGAGCATGGATCAGCGGAAGCACCATGAACCATTCATCTTTTATGAAGGACCTCCTTCTGCCAACGGTATCCCGGGTATCCACCACGTGATGGCCCGCGCTATCAAGGATATTTTCTGCCGGTACAAAACCATGAAGGGCTTCTATGTGAAGCGCAAAGCCGGCTGGGACACCCACGGGCTTCCCATCGAAATTGCAGTGGAAAAAACCCTCGGCATCACCAAGGAAGATATCGGCAACAAAATCTCAGTGGATGAATTCAACAAGGCCTGCCGCCGGGAGGTGATGCGTTACAAGCATCACTGGGACGACATCACCCTGAAGATCGGTTACTGGGTCGACCTGGATGATCCCTACATCACGTTTGAAAATAAGTATATCGAAACGGTCTGGCATCTTCTTGCACGGCTCTTTGAGAAAGGATTGCTTTACAAGGGTTATTCCATCCAGCCCTATTCACCCGCTGCCGGAACCGGCATCAGCAACCACGAGCTCAATCAGCCCGGATCCTACCGCGACGTAAAAGACAATACGGTCACTGCTCAGTTCAAGGTGATCCGTGATCAGAAATCGGATTTCCTGTATCCCGGGGTGCACGGAGAAGTGTTCATCCTGGCCTGGACCACCACGGCCTGGACGCTTCCCTCCAATACCGCGCTGGCTGTCGGCCCTGCGATTGAGTACCTGATCGTCAACACCTTCAATCCGTACACTTACCGGCCCATTGCTGTCATCCTTGCCAGGGATCTGTTCGTCAATTTCTTCCCTGAAAAAAATGCAGGCCTGAATATAAATGAATATGAGCCGGGACAGAAAAACATACCCTTTGAAGTCGCCGGAAAGTGCAAGGGAACTGACCTGGTCGGCATCCGATATGAACAGCTGCTTCCCTATGCACAGCCGATAGATGGCGACGCATTCAGGGTGATCCCGGGCAACTTTGTGACCACCGAGGATGGTACGGGGATCGTTCACATTGCGCCCAGCTTTGGAGCCGACGACTTTAAGGCAGGCAAGGAAAACGGGATAGGCTCCCTTACCCTGGTCGACAAACAGGGAAAATTTGTCGAAACCATGGGAGAATTCGCCGGAAGGTTTGTGAAAAATGAATATTACCCGGACTATGATCCCGAAAAACCGGAATACCAGGATAGTGTGGACGTGGATATCATTGTCAAACTGAAAAGGGAGAACAAAGCCTTTAAAACAGAGAAATACGTCCACTCGTACCCTCATTGCTGGCGTACGGACAAACCCATTCTGTATTATCCGCTCGATGCGTGGTTCATCCGCTCGACAGCCTACCGTGAAGAAATGATCGCCCTGAACAATACGATCAACTGGAAACCGAAAGCAACCGGCGAGGGACGATTTGGCAACTGGCTTGAAAACCTCGTTGACTGGAACCTTTCACGTTCACGCTTCTGGGGCACCCCTCTTCCGATCTGGATGACCGAAGATGGTAAAGAAACGATCTGCATCGGTTCGGTCGCCCAGCTGAAAACGGAAGTTGACAAAGCGATCAGAGCAGGATTCATGACTTCAAATCCCTATGAAAAATATATTCCAGGCGAAGTTTCGGAGGAAAATTATCAAAGCTTCGACCTGCACCGGCCCTTTGTGGATGAGATCATACTGATGTCACCTGCCGGCAGGAAAATGTTCCGCGAACCCGACCTGATCGACGTCTGGTTTGATTCGGGCGCCATGCCCTATGCCCAGTATCATTATCCATTCGAGTCTGCTGAGAAGCTGGAAGAGTACTTCCCTGCCGATTTCATTGCCGAAGGTGTTGACCAGACGCGCGGATGGTTTTTCACGCTTCACGCCATCGCTGTCATGCTTTTCAATTCAGTGTCTTACAAGACCTGTGTTTCTAACGGCCTCGTTCTGGACAAGAATGGGAATAAGATGTCGAAAAAACTGGGGAACGCTGCCGATCCGTTCGAAATGGTTGAAAAATACGGTCCTGATGCGCTGCGCTGGTACCTGCTGACGAATGCGCAGCCGTGGGACAACCTCAAATTTGACGAGGAAGGGATGGTGGAAGCCCAACGGAAATTCTTCGGCACTTTCTACAACACCTATGCTTTTTTTGCGCTCTACGCCAACATCGATGGGTTTGACTTTTCCATGGCAGAGGTACCCGCTGCCAGGCGGCCTGAAATTGACCGGTGGATCCTTTCGGAGCTGAATACGCTGGTGCGGTATGTGGACGAATGTTACAACGACTATGAGCCCACCAAAGCAGGCAGAGCCATACAGGATTTTGTGCTGGACCATCTGAGCAACTGGTACGTGAGGCTCAGCCGCCGCAGATTCTGGAAGGGAGAGATGACGGAAGACAAGATTGCCGCATACCAGACCCTTTATGCGTGCCTGGTTACCACAGCTCAGCTGGCAGCTCCCCTGGCACCTTTCTTTACGGATAAGATCTTCCTGGACCTGAATCAGGTCACCGGTAAACTGGCAGCGGATTCGGTCCACCTGACCGATTTCCCGGTTGCCCGGCAGGATCTGATCGACAAGGACCTGGAACAGCGGATGGAGCTGGCCCAGAACATCTCATCCATGGTGCTGTCGCTTCGCAAACGCTCCATGATCCGCGTGCGCCAGCCCCTGAACAAAATCATGATCCCTGTGCTGACCTCTCAGTTCAGAAAGCAGATCGATGCTGTTAAAAACCTGATCCTGACGGAGGTGAACGTCAAAGACATTCAATATATTTCTGATACGTCAGACATCCTGATCAAAAAGATCAAGCCTAATTTTAAGGTCCTGGGGCCAAAGTACGGAAAGCTGATGAAACAGATCGCTGCCAGTCTGGATCAGTTCGACCAGAAGGCCATCAGCCAGCTCGAACAAACCGGAAGCATATTCCTGCAGCTGGATGGGGCCCACGTGGAGATCCTTGCCGGGGATGTCGAGATCCTGACCGAGGATATCCCTGGCTGGATGGTATCCAGCCAGGATAATCTTACGGTGGCGCTGGATCTGAACATAACGGATGAACTCCGAGAGGAGGGACTTGCCCGCGAACTGGTCAACCGTATCCAGAACCTTCGCAAAGAGCGTGACCTGGAAGTGACCGATAAGATCCGGGTGGAGGTGGAAAAAAAACCTGTGCTGGAAACAGCCATTCAACATAATTATCATTATATTTGTTCTGAGACGCTGGCTCTTTCGTTGCATATGCCTGACAGGATCGTGGCCGATTCAAAACAACGGGTCGAAATTACCGAGGACATACAGGTGGATATATGCATTGAAAAAGCCGGTTGACCGGACGCACAGTTATTTTTATTGTCGGATTACCTAATAACGTGAGCCCATGAAAAACGAAAAAGAAGAAGTTATCAGAACCCGCTATTCTGACGAGGAACTGGAAGAATTCCGCGCCATCATTCTGGAGAAACTTGAAAAGGCACGCCGGGATCTTGAATTATTGACCGAAGCCTATACGAACAGCAATGAAAACGATATAACGGATACATCGCCCACCTTTAAGGTTCTGGAAGAAGGCTATAATGTTCTCTCAAAGGAAGAAAACAGTCGTTTGGCCGCCCGACAGCAAAAATTCATCAATGCACTGGAAAATGCACTCATCCGCATTGAAAACAAGACTTACGGCATTTGCCGCGCTACCGGTAAACTGATCTCAAAAGAACGCCTGAGAAGTGTACCGCATGCCACCCTCTGCATCGATGCGAAACTGAGCATGCAGAACGAAAAACGTTAGACCGGGCAAAAAGGACTGCAACCATCCCTGACCCTTGAAAAAGCCATTGATCATCATTTTTGTCGTCCTTTTTTTCGACCAGCTTTTAAAAATCTGGATCAAAACCCATATGTTTATCGGGGAGGAGATCCAGGTTTTCGGGAACTGGTTTATCCTGCATTTCACCGAAAACAATGGAATGGCCTTTGGAATGGAGCTCGCCGGCGAATCCGGGAAATTGATCCTGAGCATTTTCCGGATCGTAGCCATCATCCTGATCGCTTTCTATCTTGCAAAAATCATAAAAGAAAAGGTCCATCCCGGCCTTGTCATCAGCATCTCCCTGATCCTGGCCGGAGCGCTGGGAAACCTGATCGACAGTGCTTTTTATGGACTGATCTTCAGCGAGAGTGCGTATTATCATCCTGCTGAAATCTTTCCCGAAGAGGGTGGGTACAGTTCGTTTTTGCACGGGAAAGTGGTGGATATGCTTTACTTTCCGGTCATTAATGGTCATTATCCCAGCTGGTTCCCCTTTGGTGCAGGGCAGGAATTCATTTTTTTCCGGCCGGTATTCAACATTGCTGACTCAGCCATCACCCTCGGCGTCTTTACCCTGATCATTTTCCAGCGCAAACTCTTACCAAAGAAATCCGATCTCAGAACATACAAAGTGGAAGGAGATGGGGATTCTGTTGGACATTTACAATAAATTGATATCTTTGAAGCCATCATTATAATTTCTTGTTATGGCAGGAAAAACCACTGGGAAAATCTCCCAGATCATCGGCCCCGTGATCGACGTGACCTTCAGCGACGATGCCACTCTCCCGCGAATCTATGATGCCCTTGAGGTACGCACAGCCGACGGACACGTGATTGTCCTGGAGTGCCAGCAGGATATCGGAGAAAACACCATCCGGACCATTGCCATGGATTCAACCGATGGACTTCAAAGGGGAACGGAGGTCGTTTCACTCGGGCATCCCATCTCCATGCCGGCCGGCGATGAGATCAAAGGACGTCTTTTCAACGTGATCGGCAATTCCATCGACGGCCTTAAAGAGGTCCACACTGAAAAACGCTATGAGATCCACCGGGATCCCCCGAAATTCGAGAACCTGACTACCCAAAATGAGGTGCTCTATACGGGGATAAAGGTCATTGACCTGATTGAGCCTTATGCCAAAGGAGGCAAGATCGGGCTGTTCGGAGGCGCAGGCGTCGGCAAGACCGTGATCATCATGGAACTGATCAACAACATTGCCAAGAAATATTCCGGACTGTCGGTCTTCGGCGGTGTGGGGGAACGCACCCGTGAGGGGAATGACCTGCTCAGGGAGATGATCGAATCCGGAGTCATCCGGTACGGAAAGGAATTTCTGGAAGATATGGAAAAAGGAGGATGGGATCTGACAAAAGTGGACTACGAAGAGCTGGCCAAATCCCAGGCCACGCTTGTTTTTGGTCAGATGAACGAGCCTCCGGGTGCCAGGGCCCGCGTTGCGCTGTCAGGACTTACGGTAGCGGAATATTTCCGCGACGGGGATGAAAAATCGGGCGGAAGGGATATTTTGTTCTTCATTGACAACATCTTCCGTTTTACGCAGGCAGGATCGGAGGTTTCGGCCCTGCTGGGCCGCATGCCGTCTGCTGTCGGGTATCAGCCCACCCTCGCCACGGAAATGGGAATCATGCAGGAACGGATCACCTCCACCAAACGGGGTTCGATCACTTCTGTCCAGGCAGTGTACGTCCCGGCCGACGACCTGACCGATCCCGCCCCGGCAACGACCTTTGCTCACCTTGACGCCACCACCGTGCTGAGCCGCAAGATCTCAGAACTCGGCATCTATCCCGCCGTTGATCCGCTCGACTCCACCAGCCGTATCCTTTCACTGGAGGTGGTAGGCGAGGAGCATTACCGGACTGCACAAAAAGTAAAAGAAATCCTGCAGCGTTATAAGGACCTGCAGGACATCATTGCCATCCTGGGTATGGATGAGCTGTCGGACGAAGATAAGCTGATCGTCCACCGCGCACGCAGGGTGCAGCGGTTCCTGTCGCAGCCGTTCCACGTGGCCGAAGCCTTCACGGGCCGCCCCGGCGTCTTCGTCCCCATTGAAGATACCATCAAGGGATTCAACATGATCATGGATGGTTCGATGGATGAATACCCTGAAGCCGCCTTCCACATGGTGGGAACTATTGAAGATGCGATCGAAACCGGAAAGAAAATCCTGGAAGAAAGCAGTTCGTAAAATGAAAGTTGAAATCATCACACCCGATAAAACCATCTTTTCCGGTGAAGCAATCCTCGTTCAGCTCCCCGGAGTCGACGGTTCCTTTGAGATCCTTAAAAACCATGCTCCCCTGATCACCATCCTGAAAACAGGAGAAATCAAGGTCCAGGGCAACGACGAAAAAATCCGGCTGTTCCAGATCAACGGAGGCGTTGTCGAAGTGCTGAAAAACAAGGTGCTGGTGCTGGCGGAGTGAAGATATCTGATTAACCGATTAACCGATATTTGATTTAAATCTGATATCAAATCAAATATCCGATATCGGTTAATCGGATATCGGTTAATCGGATATCGGTTAATCTGATATCACTTTCTTTGTTTTTGATACGACCTGTAGCAGTCCATTATGGCCAGATAGAAATCATAATCCGATGCCCACAGGATAAAGGGCAGTTCCAGGTTGCAATATTTCATCAGCCGGACGATCGCCGCCTCGCTTTTCAATCCCGTCAGACGGGACACCACATACGGATTGTAGCGCTGCACGATTTTCTCTTCCAGCGCTTCCCTGGTAAGTACGGCTCTCAGCTTACGTTGCTCCCTGGGCTGCTTTCCAAAGATCTGGTATAAAATACCCGCAGGGCCCGGCATACCCGGTGTAACCTCGAACAGCCAGGCAAGGTCATCTTTGATGTACAGCTTCGTCAGTGCGTCGACGGCATATTCCGGCAGGTCCAGCACCAGTTCGGTATCTTTGAATTGATCCCAGGTCACAGGCGGGGGAGTGATGGTCACCTCGCTCAGCAGAAGCGTGTCGGCAGTAAGGATCACCTTCAGCCAGTACCGCTCTGCCACCAGGGTGTCGGGGATCCGGATGCGGGAGGTCTTATACGAGACGGCTGAAAAGAGCAGGATGTCGCCAGGGATCACCGAAAGCCTGAATTTCCCGTACACATCGCTGGCACAGCCCTCGTTTCGTTCGGGCACCAGCACGTTGACGAAAGGAACCGGTGCGTACAGGGTGTCCCTGACCTCCCCTTCGATCAGGATACGGCGAGGCGCCTGGGCTGGCAGCAACATGGGCAATACCACGAGAAAAAAAATGACCACCTTCCTGACCATCGGCTGAGAACAAAATGTAAAGGTATAAAGGATCAGGAAGGGATGGCGTTAAGAAAAGTTAAATGATATCTGATTAACCGATTAACCGATATTTGATTTAAATCTGATATCAAATCAACTATCCGATATCGGTTAATCGGATATCGGTTAATCGGATATCGGTTAATCGGATATCGGTTAATCGGATATCGGTT
>DAOQWY010000001.1:0-59831 GCA_035342335.1 Bacteroidales bacterium | reverse complement strand
AATCGGATATCCGCACACGGAGGCCTTCCGAATGCGAGGCAAACTCCGGCGCATACATGCACTGGACAGTAGTGATGCCATTGGAGAATTCCCCGGCCTGCGACGCCTTTAACGGATATTCAAACACATACGTTCCTTTGGGCAGGTACCCGATGAAGAAATTGGTGGAGGCGTCCCGCGTGCTTTCATAATAGCCCAGCCCGCCCTGGTACCGGTACCCCGAAAGCACATTCACGGGTTCAAACGCCGCGGCACGCATGTCTTTCAAATGTACATACTCCATGTCGCGGTCAACCCGGATCTCGATCCGCACCTTGATCTTATCCCCAACCTTCACTTTCGTTTTATCAGTAACGATGGGTTCCATCACCGGCCCCGACGGGGTATTGCGTTCGATGAAGAGCTGTTTCTCCAGCTTAAGAGGGGTTTCGTGCGGTGTGATCTTATCCAGGTTTTCAAAATACTGCCAGTAAACTGCTCCCCAGGCGATGCCCTCGTCAGACTTGGTGACCGTTATATTCCCCATATCCGGAGTAATTGCGTTCCCTGCCCAGGCGGTCTTGAAGTAACCTGTGCCCGCCTCCACTTTCACGTCATCCATCTGCCGCGGATCCACTTCCGTGCTTCCCAGCTTCACCTGCACCAGCTCATCGCTGGCCAGCAGGTCGGTTCCCCGGAGCAGCAGGGCGTATACTGCCTCAACAGTGGCCTTGGTGGTCTTCCAGTCCTGGGTCTGCTTCTGCTTGAGCAGCCATACCTTCATCTCTTCCACGGAGTTCGGATCGCTGGCAACTTCGTCAAACAGTTCGATCATAAGCGCCTGTGTTTCGATGGGAGCCTGGTGCCAGAAATACCCTTCGTCCTGCCGCCAGTACATCCCCATCTCATCTTTTGTTATGGCTCTCTCTTTGAGTGATTTAACAACGCCTGCAGGTACTTTTGTGTCACCATACCTATGGAGTGCCAGTCCAATCATTCCCTGCATGTAATTGTTCTGTTTCACCCAGTATTTTTTCGCCTGTCCGAGAAAATAATCAAACGCTTCCTTGTTCCTGGAATCCATTTCCACCTTGAAATTAAAGGCATTGAAATAGCTTCGGACGTACAGGTAGTGGATCTGAGTGTAGCTGATATGCTGTTCATCCATCTTGTCCGGATAATATTTCCGGAGTTGTTCATAATCCTCCCTGATGCGTTCGTCAAGGTACAGAACGGCTTTCCTGATCATTTGCCACACCTGGTCATCAGCCACCATATCCTTCACCCTGAGGTTATTCAGGTGCCCGAATCCGGCAACGATATGCTGTGTAATGTACCGGTTGTCATGCATATCCTTAAACCAGGGCCAGCCGCCATTGGGCAGCTGCATCTCCCGGAGTTTCTTCAGGGCCACCTGCTGTTCGGAGGCCATCCGGTTCAGGTCGAAAAGCAATGCGATCCGCTGCTTCCGTTCCGCTTCGTTCTGCGCATTCAGGACCCAGGGGGTTTCTTCCAGGACCAATGCCTTAAGCTCCTGGTTCTTTTCGAGGTTCGACAGCAGGGCATCCGGCGTGAAATTCCTCCACGCATCAAACACACGTTTGATCTTCGGGTTGGAATTGGCGATGTGGTTCGCCAGGGTGTTCGCATAGTAGCGGCTGAAGACCTGCTCGGAACATTCATAGGGGTACTCCATAAGATAGGGCAGTGCCTGAACGGCATACCAGGCCGGGTTGGAGGTATATTCCAGTGTCAGGCGGTGATTCTTCAGCGTCGTTGAGCTCCCGGATTCCAGCAGTTTGGTGAATTCGAATTGTTTGGTCTGCATTCCCCTGACCGGCAGGGGCATCGTCTCGGTCACCAGCATCCGGTTGGTGAGCACCGGTAACGTGGCTTCCTCTCCATCTGAAAAATTGCCCGCCGTTGCGATGACGCGATACGTAAGAGCCTGCATTCCCTCAAAAGGTATCTCCAGCGGCCATTTCACCACCGTACTCTTCCCTGCATCCACCGTGAAGGGAATCTCCTTCAGGTGATCACCCTGAACAATATCCACAGGCTGCATGGTAATGGCATTGAAAATTTCAAGGGAAGTTTTCCCGTTCAAAGGCGTGGAGGAGAGGTTGTTGATTTTGGTACTGAACATCATTTGGTCACCTTCCCTGAAAAAACGTGGTGCGTTGGGAAACACCATCAGGTCCTTCTGCGTGATCAGTTCCTTAGTAACCATCCCGTTCTGCAATTGCTGCGTGTGTGCGAATCCCAGCATCTTCCAGCGGCTGAGCGCCTCGGGGATCGTGAACTGTATGACGACATCGCCGTCCTGATTGGTCTGTAAAGTAGGATAAAAGAAAGCCGTTTCCCGAAATTCCTTCCGGATCTGCAAACTCCCTGCAGGAGCCGGCATCTCTTCGGAGACCGGTGCGGGTGGTACTTCGCCCTTTGCGCTTTCGGTTTCAGCCATGGCTGCGTCCTGCTCCATGGCAACATCCATCATCCCTTCCTCTCGTGCGTTCACGCCCGTGCTTCTGGCTGCCATTCCTTTGAGCATGGGCCGGTAATGTCCTGACCAGGAATCAAACCCGAACCAGTTCAGCGCATCGTACTGCCGGATGATGGGCTGAATATCCACGTAAGGAGCACTGGTGTACGATTCACTGGTGCGCGTTCCAAAGGCATTTTCCACATTCCATCCTACGATGCCGGACAAGGGTTTGAACAGGTCAAAATTCCAGGCGTGAGGCACAAAGGCATCCAGCGAAGCATCATACAGGGTGGCGACCATTTCAGCTGCCACCCTGTCACCTTTCCTGTCGATGATCCTGATCTTCCATTCTTCCTGCTGGCCGGGTAATAATTTGTTCCTGAAGGTTTCAAAGGTGATGGCCAGCTCCTTATTGGTAAAGGGGACCGTTATAAGCTGTTTATCCTGGTAACTGCGGTTGTGCCTGATAAAGGCAGTGAGCACCTGGAAGTTGCCACGATACTCCTCCCGGATGGGGACTTCCCACAGCCGCTGCTGGTCGTTCAAGCGAATCCATTCCCTGGAAACGGTCCGGTTCTCGTGGATCACCTCCCGGATGACCCGTACATTCTTTTCGGCGGTACCCATCACAAGCTGAGCCTTATCACCGGGCTCTCCGGTGGTTTTCAGCGCAGTGTGCCAGTGCAGCATTTCACCGGGGGCCTTCTTATCCTGGGGTGAGAACACCGTAGCGTACTTTTTAACCTCGATCTTCTCGCCAAAAGCATCGGTTGTATTCAGGGCAATCAGGTAGGTCCCGCTCTTCCATCCCCAAAGTCCTTCCAGTACAATCAGTGAATCAGCCGGTGTCCGGATTTCTTTTTCAACAAGGGTGGACTCTTTTGCCCAGGTTTCCTTGTTGTCTTCCTCTTGATAGATATCGTACGGGAAGAGATCATAGAATTCTTTCTGCGACAGAATGAATTTATCCGGACGGGACCATTGTCTCTCCCTGAAGATCCGGCCGGGTTCCTGTAATTTATAAATACCCACCCTGACTGTTGCCGGCTCCGGCTGTCCGTTCAGATTGGTGGTCCGGACGGCAAAAGAGGTGTTCCCGGTCTTGCTGACCTGTGCCGGAACATCGGCATCCACCAGCAAGGCGTTATATCCCACAGCGACCACCGTAAACGATGATTGTGTTTCACCGTTGACATCGGTCACATCCGCATAGATCCTGTAATGAAAGACAGGTTTATGGATCTTTTGAAGACCGGGGTCGGGGACAGCCCTGAAGGTGATCGCAAACTGTCCGGTGTCGCCCGTTATGACCTCGCCATTGGCGATTTCCATTTCAGGGCTGGCAGGGTACCATCCCCGCCACCAGATCGGATAAGGGAAAATGGCAGAACGAACCACCCGGTACTTCACCCGGGCCTGATCCAGGCCCGTGCCTGCATAGGACTTTGCCGCACCGGTCACCGTAACCTGTTCATTAAGCTTATAGACACCCTTCACGGGTTCAAAGACCACCTCAAATTTTGGCCGTTTATATTCCTCGACCTGAACAGCAACTGATCCCGACTCATTGCGGATGGTCATGCGTCCGGTCAGAACGCCCGCGGGAGCTGTAAACGAACCATTGAACGATCCGTATTCATTGGTTATCAGGCTTATCCCGGATATTTTCTGGTTATTGGCATCATAAAAGACAACCTCGCTGGGTTGCTTTTTCAGAATCTCATTGACCTTCCCGTCAGATTCGATCATGATCCCTTTGAAAAACACGGTCTGGCCCGGGCGGTAAATAGCGCGGTCAGTGAAGAAGTAGGTCCTTGGTTTTCTTTCTTTTTCTTTAGAAGACTTGTAATAATGATAAAAATAGGTGTCGGTCATGAACCGGTCATCCGCCTTATGGAAATCCATGATCAGCGACTGTGACCGTTCACCCTTGCCTGCAGCGGGGATTTGAACCAGGCCCTGGGCGTCGGTCACAAACTCCTTCCATACGGTCATCCTGTATTCCCTGGTCTGGTAATCATAATCCCGTCTGTAGGCGGTCACTGCAACGTCAGCAAGGGGTGTCCCTTCATCGCGGTGCAGCACATACACGTCGTACCCCTTTTTATCGGATTCCCTGCTGACATAACTGATATCGGTGATCCAGAGCGCCGTAAAGGCAACCGGTTCGGTTTTGAAGGAAAAATCGGGATTGGGGCTGATGATGAAGATATAATAACCCAGCGGCAGCTCAGGTAAGGCAACTTCCACCGAATGTGACTGGAAGTCACCGTCATCCGGGAGCTTGATATTCCATTCGCGCTCGATGGGTTGTTTGAGGTAGGTGATGAGCGGAGTATCTCCCCGGCCCAGCTCCCGTAATTCTTTATCCTTCTGCGGATCCATCTGAATGATCCTGATATAGGCCGTTGAAGTGTTCCGGTAACGGACCAGCCCGGGGAAAGGGCTGCCGTGGTAGGTGGCATAATCCGTCGTCAGCGAGATCTCCCTGGTTTGAATCCTTTCCAGCAGGGATTTACAGCTTACGGCGCCTTCCGATTCAGGATGGTTCTTGAGGGCATCCAGGCAAAGCTCGCGGGCTTTTTTGATATCCCACTTATGATCGTCCGACTTCAGGGGATCATAGGCAGAGCCTTTTTCATAAAAGGCACTGGCCAGCCGGAAACTGATCTCTGCTGAAGATGGATGGCTTCTGTGGTCATCGAGCATTGTCTGTAAAGCCTGACGATAGAGGCTGTCTTTCAGGTCCATCACACCCTCCTGATGCACAAAATTCAGCCGCTTCAGGTCAACATCGATCAGTGCCTCGGGGGTCTTGTCATTCAGGTGCAGGCGGGCAAGTTCCTGGAACAACCGGATCGCGTGATAGGTTCGGGAAAGAGTGTCTTTAGCAGTAACGTCAAGCCTGGTAAACTCCCTGGCCGGCGCAAAATAGTCAGGTGAATCCAGGGTAAAGCGATAGATGGGTTCGGTCAGGCCGGTCTCTTCATTCATAAAGAAATCCACGGCCCGGTGAGCCAGAAAATCGTACAACGTCGGGCGATATTTTTTGGAATCCTTCTCCGTGACGAGGATCGCATCATAGTCTTTCAGCGGGATCTTCCGGAGGTTTTCCTTTCCTTCGAGGGATGAATCATAGCACAGGTTCACTTCCGATACAAACCTTGTCAAATCCCACGTTTCGACGTCCGGATTTTCAAAATCAACGGTTGGAGTCCGGCTGAGGATCAGATGGCGGTTCATTGAATAATAACGCCAGTAAAGCTCAGCCTGGATGGAATGAAGGATCTGGCGGACCGGAAATTCGGCCTGGTGGATCTCCTCCCGGGTATCAGAGAGGAACATTTTCATGTAATCCTCCTCGAAATCAGAACGGAGGCTCATCTGGTACAGGATGGATTTGACAAATTGCGGCGAATTGTGGGTGGATTGAGCCCTTGCATAGATCTCCCTGACAATTTCAAGTGCTGATTGGGGCAGCCCCTGCCCGACAAGGGAATCCACTTTCATCCATTCTGCAACAAATTCTTCTGCAGGGCGATCCTGCGATGGATGATCCCTGGATGTAATATGTATCATGGTATAACCTGTTAGCACGAAGATGACACCTAAAAGGCTGAGAAGTAAGATGGATCTGGTTTTCATATATGCAATTGATTTCTGGAAAACTTCCTAAGCTTAAAGATGATGAAATCTCCAAAATTCCATAATATGGAAGGTTGGGAAGGCAAAGATAAGGAAACTTTGGTACAGAGTGTTAATCCAGCTTTGCTGTCAGGGGATTGGCCAGGCCCGAAAAATCCTGCAGTTCCACCTTGATTTTTCCGACAAGCACTTTTGACTCAACCCGTACGGGGATACGGTTCGAGTCGTCGGTCACCCACACGGTCATCGGGTAAGGTTCACTGAACACGGGTCCAACAAGCACCATGGGTTTGAATTTCAGGCAGCGGTACGACGTACGGTTCGACTTTATGGTTTCCTTTCCCTGATAAACGACCTGAGAAATATAGACCGAATCATCCAGGAAAAAGTCTAAGGGGAACACATCTCCTTTCTGTGCTGATGAAAAATCAAGCGTACGGGCATAGTAAACAGCAGAAAGGATATCCTGTACGTTGTCGGGAACTGTCCTGGTCGCATAGGTGCCTTTGGCGAGTTTATTTTTACGGTCAAACTCCACGTCGTCGTTCCTTACATAGGATCCTTCCTTGGTGCGACGCAAAAAGTACCAGGGGATCAGGGCCTGCTCGTCAAGATAGGATTCGTACCTGTCACTCACCGTGTAGAACTTCGCCAGCATCCCGCTGGAGCTTCCGACGCCAACGATGTGATACGTATTGCGGGAATCGAATTGTTTGTTTTCTTCGGTGATCTGAAGGGTGGCCGTCCCGGCGACCATCTTGGGCAAGATCCAGGCATCCCAGAAGACTTTGTATTCGAGATGTTCCCCCCGTTCAAATGCAAAATTGTTGACGAATCGGTAGTCCTGGGCACTGGCGTACAAGGCAAGGATACACGGAAATGACACAGACAGAAATATATGAAAGAGGGTTTTCATCATTTGTTGCGGGAATTTGTTGCAGGAGAATCAACAAACATGCCAAAACCTGGAGATGGGATCTGGAGCAATGGAACACAGACGACACGGATAACACGGAATATCACGGAAATTTTCCACGATGATCCGTGTTCTGTCAAGGAAACTAAACAACCAGATTGATAATCTTTCCGGGAACGACGATTACTTTTCTCGGAGTTCTTCCCTCGAGCCACTTCTGTGACCTTTCCTCTCCCAGCACCGTTTTCTCTATTTCGGGAGCGGGCATCTTAACCGGTAAATCCAGCGTAAAGCGCAGTTTCCCGTTGAATGAAACAGCATACGTAGCCAGGTCCTCTTTAAGATAGTCTTCCTTCCAGGCGGGGAAGGCAGCAAAGGAGATGCTTTCCCCGTGTCCGAGCATCTGCCACAACTCTTCCGCCGTGTGGGGCGCATACGGAGACAGAAGCACTGCAAGGTCTTCAAGGATCGACCGTTTGCTGCATTTCAGGTCAGTGAGCTCATTCACGCAGATCATCAGGTTACTTACCACGGTATTGAGAGAAAACCGCAGGATGTCATCCTCCACCTTTTTGATGGTCTTGTGCATTATTTTCAGTTCTGCGGGTGTGGGTGCTTCATCCGACACAGTGAATTCATTATTATCATTATGATAAAGTTTCCACAGTTTTTTCATGAAGCGGAACACTCCTTCGATGCCTTTGGTGTCCCACGGTTTATGGTACTCGATCGGGCCGAGGAACATCTCATAAAGGCGCAGGGTATCGGCGCCGTACTTATCGATCAGTTCATCCGGATTCTGGACATTATGCTTCGACTTCGACATTTTTTCAATTTCCCAGCCGCAGATATACTTGCCGTCCTCAAGGATGAACTCGGCACTGGCAAAATCGGGCTGCCATTTTCTGAAGGCATCGATATCGAGGATGTCGTTATCAACGATATGGATATCAACGTGTTGCTGAATGACATCGTACTCTTTCCGGAGATTGCAGGATACAAAGGTATTGGTGCCTTTGATCCGGTAAACGAAGTTCGACCGTCCCTGGATCTTCCCCTGGTTAATGAGCTTTTTAAAGGGTTCCTGCTCAATGGCCAGTCCGATGTCGCACAAAAACTTGTTCCAGAAACGGGAATAGATCAGGTGGCCGGTGCCGTGTTCATCGCCCCCGACATAGAAGTCCACGTTGCGCCAGTATTCGACAGCTTCCCGGGAGAAGTAGACCTGGTTGTTATGTGGATCCATATACCTGAGGTAATAGCCGCTGGATCCGGCAAATCCGGGCATCGTATTGGTTTCCAGGGGATATCCATCCCTGGTCTTCCAGTTTTGTGCTCTTGCCAGCGGTGGATCACCTGTCTCCGTGGGCTGATAACTATCCACCTCCGGAAGTTCCAGGGGCAGTGCGCTTTCATCCAGGGGAAAGGGAATGTTGTTCTTATAGTAGATCGGAAACGGTTCGCCCCAGTAGCGCTGGCGGCTGAAGATCGCATCGCGGATCCGGAAGTTGATCTTTCCATAGCCCAGATGCTGGTCCTGAAGCCACCGGATCGTGGCAATGATTCCTTCCCTGACGGATAATCCGTCGATAAATCCGGAATGGACCATAAAACCCTCTTTCGAATCGTAAGATTCGTTCCAGGTTTCAGGATCCGAAGGTTGTTCCCCCTCTTTTACGACCACCTGGATGATGGGAAGATGAAAATGGCGGGCAAAGGCAAAGTCGCGGCTGTCGTGACCCGGTACGGCCATAATGGCACCGGTTCCATATCCTGCCAGTACATAATCAGCGATCCAGACCGGGATCCTGGCTCCATTGACAGGATTGATCCCATACGCACCGGTGAATGCACCGGTAATGGTCTTCACTTCTGCGATCCTGTCACGCTCACAGCGATTTCCGGCCCACTGAATGTAGTTCCGGACCTTATCCAGCTGTTCGGCGGTGGTAATCATCTCTGCCAGCTCATGTTCCGGGGCCAGTACCATGAAAGTGGCACCCCAGAGCGTGTCCGGGCGGGTGGTGAACACTTCGAGGACGTGGTCGGATCCGTCGATGCGAAACACGACAGCGGCACCCTCGGAGCGCCCGATCCAGTTGCGCTGGACCTCCTTCAGGGATTCCGGCCAGTCAACCTCTTCCAGTCCATCCAGCAACCGCTGTGCATAGGCGGTGACCCTCAGCGACCATTGTTTCATGAGTTTACGCTCGACCGGGTGTCCGCCCCGTTCGGAAAATCCATCCTTCACTTCATCGTTGGCCAGTACCGTTCCCAGAGGAGGACACCAGTTGACCATGGTATCGTCCAGGTAAGCCAGCCGGTAATTCATCAGGGCCCGTTGCTGCTGCTCAAGGTCCATCGCATTCCATTCCTCTGCCGTGAAATCCATCGGTACGGTGCAGGCTGCATCCAGATCCCTGGTCCCGTTTGTTGCAAAACGGTTTTCCAGCTCCGCGACAGGCTCCGCGCGACAGGTCGCACGATTGTACCAGGATTTGAAAAGCTGAAGAAAGGTCCATTGGGTCCATTTGTAATAAAACGGATCACAGGTACGCACCTCCCGGTCCCAGTCATAGGAAAAACCCAGCTTGTCCAGCTGTTCCCGGTACCGCTGTATATTTTTCCCGGTCGTAATGGCCGGATGGGTGCCTGTCTGTATGGCATATTGTTCGGCCGGTAATCCATAGGCATCGAATCCCATCGGATGCAGCACGTTGAAGCCTTTCAGCCTTTTATAGCGTGCAATGATATCGGAAGCGATGTAGCCAAGAGGATGGCCGACATGCAAACCGGCCCCGGAAGGATACGGGAACATGTCCAGGACATAGTACTTGGGCCTGGAAGGATCGGTATCAGCCTTATAGGTCTTGTTACGATCCCAGTAATGCTGCCATTTCCGTTCTATTTCCCTGAAGTTGTAATCCATGAAACCGGCCTGTTTGATTGGAAAATCCCTGTGAATGCCCATCCGGCCTGCGAAGTTACTAAAAACAGGGGAAACCGTGCCCCGCATCCCAAATTTTTATACCTTAGCTCCCTCAAAAAACAGTATGAGCCTCAGGGAAGAGCACTATAACCGCAGGCGGATCAGATCATCCTACATCACGACACTGGTCAGCATCACGATGGTCTTGTTCATGCTCGGCCTGCTGGGCCTGCTGCTCCTGCAGGCTGACCGGCTCTCCAGGCACGTAAAGGAAAACATCAGCCTGTCGGTGATCATGAACGAGAATGTGAAAGAGGCCAGCATCCTCGAATTTCAGAAAAAACTCGACAGGTCGCCGTTTGTTAAATATACGGAATACATACCAAAGGAAAAAGCGGCGGCTGACCTGAAAGAACAGCTGGGGGAGGATTTCATAACCTTCCTGGGATATAATCCCCTGCTGCCTTCCATTGATGTTCACCTGAAAGCAGCCTACACCAATAACGACAGCATACCCGGGATCGAACTGGCTCTTCTTCAGAACACGGATGTCAGGGAAGTGTTCTATCAAAAATCACTGGTTGACATCGTGAACGCGAATACCCGCAGGTTAACCTACCTGCTGACAGGCATCAGCATATTGCTGCTTCTCATTGCCATAGCGCTGATCAATAATACCATACGGCTTTCCGTTTACGCCAAACGGTTTCTTTTAAGGACCATGCAGCTGGTGGGGGCCACCCAGGGATTCATCCGCAGACCTTTTGTCAGGAAAGGTATTTTGCAGGGACTTATCGGCGGGATCATTGCCTGCTTGCTGCTCCTGCTTGTTGTATGGTGGGCACAGCGTGAAATTCCCGAAATAAAGGCATTGAATGATCTGACCCTGCTCCTGTCAATGATGGGCGGTGTCATCCTGATGGGGATCATCCTGACCTGGATCTCCACCTGGCTCGCGGTCAGAAAATACCTGAACATCAGAACCGACGAACTGTACTATTAAATTCAATCCTATGAATGCGAAAAAGAAATCCCCGGAGCCCATTCAAAAAGCCAGAACACCTGATGTAAAAACAAAGGAGTTTGCATTTGGCAGCAAGAATTACCGCTTACTGATCCTTGGCCTGCTCTTTATCCTGGTGGGATTTCTGCTGATGATTGGAGGAGGTTCGGATGATCCCGCTGTTTTCAATTACAAAATTTTCTCCTTCCGGAGGATCACCCTGGCACCCATCCTGATTCTGGCTGGATTCATCATGGAGATCTTCGCCATCATGCGGAAAACAAAAGAAGACTAAAACCACCATACCATCAATACCGGAAACAATGGATGGACTGACTGCGCTGATCCTGGGCCTGATCCAGGGATTGACCGAGTTTCTTCCGGTGAGCAGCAGCGGGCATCTTGAGCTGGGCAAGGTTCTTTTCGGATTACAGGGATCGGAAAACCTCACTTTTACGGTCGTTGTGCACGGAGCAACGGTACTCAGCACCCTGGTGGTATTTTACAAAGATATCCTTCGTTTGCTGAAAGGTCTGCTGGCCTTCCGCTGGAATCCCGAAATGCAGTTCATGGCTAAAATTTTAATTTCGATGGTCCCCGTGGCCTTTTTGGGATTCTTTTTCCGCGAAGAAGTGGAGGCTTATTTCACCGGCAATACCGTCTTTGTCGGCAGTATGCTGATCATCACCGCCATCCTTCTTGGGCTGACCACGCTGGTGAAACAGGGATTGAAAACGATTCCATTCCTCGACGCAATGATCATCGGTATTGCACAGGCTGTTGCCGTATTGCCGGGTATTTCACGATCCGGAGCCACCATTTCCACCGGACTGCTGCTACGAAACCAAAAAGAGGATGTGACCCGTTTTTCTTTTCTGATGGTCATCATACCTGTCCTGGGGGCCAACTTCATGGATTTGACCGGAGGCAACCTGCAAAACAATGTTGAGGTGGGGAGCGTTCCCCTGCTCATCGGTTTTGTGTCGGCTTTCATCAGCGGACTGATTGCCTGTAAATGGATGGTAGGTCTCGTTAAAAAAGGAAAACTGAAATGGTTCGCCCTGTATTGCCTTGTTATCGGGATCGTGGCCATCATCTGGGGCGGCTGATCGGTACCATGAATCCCTGAGCATGATGAATGAAACATTCTTCCCCCAGAACCAGGAGCTCATCAGCGGACAGCTGCTGTTAATGAACAAACCCTTGGGCTGGACCTCCTTTGACATGGTTGGCTACATCCGCCGGTTACTGCGGGAATACCGCAGTTTTCCGAAAATCAAGATCGGCCATGCGGGTACACTGGATCCGCTGGCCACGGGACTTCTACTCGTCTGTACAGGAAAGCATACCAAGCGAGTCATCGAATTCACGGAGATGGAAAAAGAGTATACCGGCCAGTTCATCCTGGGAGCGACCCGACCTTCCTTTGATAAAGAAACCGAAATCGATCAGACCTATCCTACAGACCATCTTACGGCCGAACAGATCTTCCACGCCGCCAGCCATTTCACAGGTGAGCAGAAGCAGACTCCTCCCGCGTTCTCAGCCACCAAAGTGCAGGGCATCCCTGCCTATCTCTATGCAAGAGATAACCAGCAGGTAGTGATCGAACCCAAAAAGATCACAATCCATCAATTTGAGATCACATCCGTCCAGCTTCCGGAAGTGGCCTTCCGGATCGTGTGCAGCAAGGGAACCTATATACGTGCGCTGGCACGTGACTTCGGCCAACACCTTGCGTGCGGCGCATACCTGGATTCCCTGTGCCGGACAAGGATTGGCCCTTACCTGCTGGAAAATGCCACTGAACCTGGCGAACTGCTGTCACTGCTCCGCAAAGAAAAACAAATCCCTGGCTGATCTACCGGCTCAAATGGGTACAGTTTTTAACTTTCTTATTGATTTTTAACCGAATAATGATTACCTTTGCACCCATTTTATTTATACGATCCAAATAATATTAATATAGACATATGAAATTATCTCAGTTCAGATATCATTTGCCAAAGGAATTGATCGCCGTGAATCCGCCGGAACACCGGGATGAATCAAAGTTGATGGTATTGCACCGGAACACCAAGAAAGTTGAACACCGGGCGTTTAAGGATATTGTGGAGTATTTCGGAGAGGGGGATGTTTTTGTCATCAACAACACGAAAGTTTTTCCGGCTCTTTTGCTGGGTGAAAAAGAAAAAACCGGTGCCAAGATCACGGTCTTTCTTTTGCGTGAACTTAATTCCGAGTCGAGGTTATGGGATGTGCTGGTTGATCCCGCGCGCAAGATACGCATTGGGAATAAGCTTTATTTCGGGGAGGATGATGCACTGGTGGCAGAGGTCATCGACAATACGACTTCCCGTGGCCGGACACTGCGTTTTTTGTTTGACGGGCCTTATGAGGAGTTTAAAAAAACAATCCAGTCGCTGGGAAAGACACCTCTTCCCGAAGAGCTTCAAAAGATCCGGGAGATCCTGCCTGAGGACCAGGAGTGGTACCAGACCATTTATGCCAAGGCAGAAGGGGCTGTTGCCGCTCCCACCGCCGGACTTCACTTCAGCCGCGAACTTATGAAGCGGCTCGAGCTACGGGGCGTGTCTTTCGCAGAAATCACCCTGCATGCAGGTGTTGGAAATTTCAGGGAAATCGATGTCGAGGACCTGACAAAACACAAGACCGATTCGGAAGAAGTATTCATCAGCGATGAAACAGCCAATGCCGTCAACCGTGCCAAAGAAGGAAAACATTACGTCTGCGCCGTCGGGACAACGACCATGAAAGCGCTGGAGTCGTCGGTTTCCATTGCCTGTTACCTCAAACCCTTCAACGGCTGGTCCAACAGATTCATTTTTCCCCCATACGAATTCAGCATTGCGAATGCCATGATCACCAACTTCCACATGCCCATGTCACCCATGCTGATGCAGGTGACTGCATTCGGAGGCTATGATTTTGTGATGGACGCTTACAAAGAGGCCATCAAGAACAATTACCTGTTCTTCACTTACGGGGATGCCATGCTTATCATCTGATTGGTGAATCCCGACCTTAAATATGCCGTGATTGCCGCCGGGGGAGAAGGTGCACGGATGAATAGCCGCATCCCAAAACAATTTCTGCATATCGGGGGACAACCCATGCTGATGCATGCGATCAACGCTTTTAGGCTAGCCATCCCCTCCATTCAATTGGTCGTCGTCCTGCCTCCGGCACAGATTCCCGAATGGAAATCACTGATCAGCTCATTACGGTTCGATATACCTCATCAAATGGTTGAAGGTGGTACCTTGCGTTTTTATTCCGTCCGGCATGGCCTGGAAAGGGTACCTGGTGATAGTCTGGTAGCCATACACGACGGTGCACGCCCTGTCATCTCCTCCCAGCTGATCCGTAACTGCTTTCTGAGTGCACAGGAATACGGCAGCGCCATACCCTTTATCCGGCCGGTGGAAACGGTCAGGATAACGCAAGAAGGTATCCACAGGCCCATCCCCCGTGAAAACATCCGTATCATTCAAACTCCCCAGGTATTCCGGGCAGATCTGATCAAAAAGGCCTACCAGCAGCCCTTCAGTGAATCGTTTACCGACGATTCAACCGTTCTTGAGACGGCAGGCCACCCGATCCACCTGATCGAAGGGGATCCCCGCAACATAAAGATCACCCATCCCGGGGATCTGATCATCGCGGAAGCCCTGATAAAACAGTTGAAAGCTGAGGGTTGACGGTGATTAAAAACCGTTTATTTTTGCAGAAATGAACTGCTTTTGATGACCGACCGTATCATACTGGGAATTGATCCCGGCACGACCATCATGGGGTACGGTCTGATCCACGACCACGGGTCATCCATGGAACTGATCGCCCTGGGGGTCATCAAGCTGGATAAGATGCAGGATCATCTCTCCCGCCTTCAGCGTATCTTCGAAAGGACACTTTACCTGATCGATGAATACAAACCGGATGAAATGGCGATTGAAGCTCCCTTTTACGGAAAGAATGTCCAGTCGATGCTCAAGCTCGGAAGAGCCCAGGGGGTGGCCATGGCTGCGGCTCTCTATCGTTCGGTACCCATCACCGAATATTCCCCGAGGAAGATCAAGCAGTCCATTACCGGTAAGGGAAGTGCAACGAAAGAACAGGTGGCTTCGTTGCTGACCATTCTGCTTTCGCTGAAGGAAGCACCTCAATACCTGGATGCCACCGATGGACTGGCTGCGGCTGTGTGTCATTATTTGCAGAAAAATCCTGGTCTCTCGGGAGGAAAGCATACCAGCTGGAAAACATTCATCTCGGATAATCCTGACAGGATCACAGGCTGACAGGATCACATCAGCTTCTGATAGGCCTGCCACCAGCGGTCAGGAATATCATTTTCACAAGCAGTCTGATAATCTTTATAGGAACAGGGCACCAGGTAATGCCTGGCGTATTTTACCTGCATGTCGGGAGGGCAATTCACTTCCATCCACCAGCGGTCGCTGCGCTTACTTTTATAAAAAATGATTTCATCTCCCTGGCCTTCAATACGAACCATATACTTAACGTACTGATCCTTGTCCTTGTAGGGAAACTCATGGAACCGGCCAAGGTATCCGTCAATGAAATACCAGACCATCTGGGCGGCCAGATGAGCAGTCTGTTCATGGGAGTCGTAGGTTGGGTTGACCTCGTAGATCCCCAGGGAGGTCAGTTTGTCACTTAATCCGGCATAACGCATGATCTGGCAGATCTCCTCCCCGTAAAAACCATTGGGAGAGGTGTGGGCACACCCCGGAGCATCGGAGTACCGAATGGATGAGATATCAACGCTCAACAGATCCGCATTTCTAACCAGGGGCTCTGCCTGCTGAAGGTCAGCCCTGATCTCGCCAAGACGGTACACGTCAAAAAACAGGTTCTTCATCAGCCTGATGGCATCCTGATCAACAAAATAGGTCTGATACCCCATGTTGGTCAGGTTAAACAGAAAATTCGGCTTGTGCAGGATGATCTTGCTGATATAGGAACGTGAATCGAATGCATCTTCAGAGCTGCCGATATCAAATTCTTTGTCAATGGTCACAATGTTCACGATCTGACCCAGGCTTTCATACGCAGTATAGTTGGCATAGGTAAGGTCCTGGCTGCCGCCGAGAATGACGGGGATGATGTTCCGTTTCACCAGTTCAGCCACAACCGCATTCAGGGCGAAGAATGTATCATCGATACCGAAACCCTGTTTGATGTTCCCCAGATCAAGCAAGTGCAGGTTTGGATCTGCAGCATAGAGGTTGTACAGTTTCTCCCGTATGGAGTCAGGAGCCATTCCGCAGCCCTTGTTGTCAGGTGCCTGCCTGTCTTCATTGACACCCAGCAGGGCGATGCCGGGTTCGAACAGTTCAGGAAAGCAGCCCGACTCGTCGAAGGCACGGATGATGTCACCCATCTTTCCGCGATTGGGATTGATGGCATCCATAAAATCCTGACGGAGAACCGGTTCAAAATAGATTGATATATCCATAAGGAAGGTTTATTCGGTAGGATCCCCGCGATCCCTATTTCCTTTTCCCTGACTTCTTTCTGGACCGGGATGCCGGCGTGGTTTGTGCAATCATCAGACAGTCCTCCCTGGTAAGCTTGCCCGGATCTTTTTCCTTTGGAATTTTATAATTATCCTTACCGATGGAAATGTATGGACCATAGCGGCCTTTGATGATTCGCACAGGTGGATCACCTTCGTAGTCGCTGATAATCTTTTCTTTCTCTTCCACCCGCTTAAGCTCAATGATCTCCATTGCACGCTCCAACAGTATGGTATAGGGATCATCCGTTCTTTCCAGCGAATAATAACTGGTTTTGTGTCTGATGTAAGGGCCAAACCTTCCCAGCCCGACCGAAACCTCACTGTCCTCAAACGTACCGAGTTCCCGGGGAAGCTTAAATAACGACAGAGCCTCCTGCAGGGTCAGGGTCTCCATGCTCTGCTCTTTCTTCAGCCGTGAAAATTTAGGTTTTACCGAATTATCCGTTTCACCCAGCTGGGCAATCGGACCATATTTTCCCAGTTTCACATAGACATTTTTGCCCGTCACCGGATCCGTTCCCAGAAGTTTTTCCCCTTTCGCCTTTTCGCTGCTGTTCAGCGTGGTTTCGACCTGTTGGTGGAATGGGCCATAGAACTTTTTGATCATTTCGTTCCACACTTTCCTGCCCTGTGCAATTTCGTCGAAATCCTTTTCCACCCTTGCCGTAAAATGGTAATCCATGATATTCATGAAATGCCTGACCAGAAAGCTGTTGACCAGAATCCCAATGTCGGTAGGGATCAGTTTGCCCTTGGTAAAGCCGAATTTCTCTTTCTTTATCTCTTCATGGAAATTCCCGTTTTTCAGGATGATCACCTCATAATTTCTCCACTCCCCTGTCTTATCTCCTTTTTCAACATATTCACGTTTCTGG
Source organism: Bacteroidales bacterium (assembly GCA_035342335.1). Taxonomy (NCBI): domain Bacteria; kingdom Pseudomonadati; phylum Bacteroidota; class Bacteroidia; order Bacteroidales; species Bacteroidales bacterium. Next base: position 42,436 of record DAOQWY010000001.1, on the reverse strand, counting down.
ATGGTAGAAATGATGGGGGCATAGGTTGAGGGCCTTCCGATGCCAAGTTCTTCAAGTTTTTTCACCAGTGTGGCCTCAGAATAACGGGAGGGAGGTTGCGCATACTTCTGGGTGGCGGCTAAGTCTTTAAGAAACAGTTCCTGACCTATCGTCACAGGAGGGAGCACACTGCCCTGATCCTCTGCATTCTCATCATCCTGTGACTCATGGTAAACCTTCAGGAAGCCATCAAAGCGGACGACCTCGCCTTTGGCAACGAATTTTTCGGAAGTTGTGGAAATGTCGATGGTGATGAGCGTTTTTTCGACCTGGGCTTCGCTCATCTGGGAGGCGATAGTCCGTTTCCAGATCAGTTCGTAAAGTTTTTTCTCCGTGGCGTCTCCTTCAACGGAGGGTTGATCCAGGTAGGTAGGACGGATCGCTTCGTGGGCTTCCTGTGCACCCTTGGTCCGGGTTGTGTACTGTCGGGTTTTGACGTATTCCTTACCATAGGTGGAGGTGATCACATCACGTGCAGCGGCAAGTGCCAGGGAGGAGAGGTTCACTGAATCGGTACGCATATAGGTGATCTTGCCTGCTTCATAAAGTTGCTGGGCGATGCGCATGGTACTTGCCACCGGGAGTCCTAGTTTACGGCTGGATTCCTGCTGGAGGGTGGAGGTTGTAAAAGGGGGAGCCGGTGATTTCGTATACGGTTTGGTTTCGATATCCCCGATCCGGAACGTGGCATTTTTGCATTTTTCAAGGAACCCGACAGCTTCCTGTCTGGTATCAAAACGCTGTGGCAGTTCAGCCTGGAGCACGACTCTTCCCTGCAGGGTCTCCACATCAAAGTGAGCGGTGATCTTATAGGATGCGGTAACCTTAAAGGCTTTGATCTCTTCTTCCCTCTCCACGATCAGCCTGACGGCAACCGACTGCACCCTCCCGGCAGACAGGGCGGGCTTCACTTTTTTCCACAGGATCGGGGAGAGCTCAAAGCCGACCAGGCGGTCAAGCACACGGCGCGCCTGCTGGGCATCCACCAGGTTCATGTCGATGCTACGGGGGTTGCTGATGGCTTCCGCAATGGCCGTCCGGGTGATTTCATGGAAGGCGATCCGCTTGACTTTCTCCTCCTCCAGATGCAACGCCTCCACAAGGTGCCATGAAATGGCTTCCCCTTCCCTGTCCTCATCGGAAGCAAGCCAGACTACTTCAGCCTCCTTTGCGAGTTTCTTCAGCTCAGCAACAACCCTGACCTTATCGGGAGTTATCTCATAATACGGAATAAAATCCTTTTCAATGTTGACACTCAGGTTTTTCTTGGGTAAATCCCTCACATGACCAAAGCTCGACTTCACCAGAAAGTCTTTTCCAAGAAAACCACCAATCGTTTTAGCTTTTGCAGGAGATTCAACAATGACAAGATTTTTAGTCATCCTTCTGGTATTTGTTTTTAAAAAACGTGGCAAAATTATAACTTTTATTGATTAATCCGGAAATGCGAATTTTGTGACCCTTTCATCAAGAAAAACTTTAGAATATATTTGTTATTTTTGCAATTCTTTTTTTAAGCTATTGATTTCTAATTATATCCAAAACCAAGGATCAGAGTGCCGGAAATAAAAAAACTCTACATTGAGACCTTTGGGTGCCAGATGAACTTCTCGGACAGTGAGATTGTGGGATCCCTGATGCTTAGCCACGGATATGAAATGACCAACGGACCGGACAGGGCTGATGTGATCTTCATCAACACCTGTTCCGTCAGGGAGCATGCTGAACAAAGGGTGAGAAGGCGGTTGAAGGAGCTCAGCATCCTGAAAAAGAAAAGACCGTCACTGATCATCGGGCTGCTGGGTTGTATGGCGGAGCGGCTCAAAGAGACTTTACTGGAAGAGGAATCCCTGATTGACCTGCTGATCGGTCCGGATGCATACCGGCACATCCCGGATTTGCTTTCAACGGTGGAAAGCGGTCAGCGGGCGGTGGATGTACTGCTGTCGGAAGAAGAGACCTACGCGGATATCCGGCCGGTAAGGCTGGGCAGCAACGGGGTAAGTGCATTTATTTCGATCATGAGGGGCTGCGAAAATTTTTGCTCCTACTGTGTGGTGCCGTATACGCGGGGTAAGGAGCGAAGCCGCGACCCGGGATCCATTATCCGGGAAGCCACCGGTCTGGTTGAACAGGGATACCGGGAAGTCACCCTGCTTGGTCAAAATGTAAATTCCTACACCTGGAATGAGCAAGGAAAACTAGTGGATTTTTCAGGCCTCCTGGGAAGGATGGCCGGAATTGATCCTTTGCTTCGTGTCAGGTTTGCCACATCCCATCCCAAAGACCTTTCGGATGAATTGATCACCGTCATTGCCTCCTATCCGAACATCTGCAGGTCGGTTCACCTGCCGGTCCAGTCAGGTAGCGACCACATGCTGAACCGAATGAACCGGAAATATACACGGGAGTGGTATATGGACCGGATCAGGGCGATCAGGCAACATATTCCCGACTGTACAATTTCAACGGACATCATTGCCGGCTTCTGCGGCGAAACGGAGGAAGACCATCTGGAAACCCTTTCCATCATGACGGAGGCGGCGTTCGACTTTGCCTATATGTTCCGCTACTCCGAACGGTCTGGCACCATCGCGGCCAAAAAATATAACGATGATGTTCCCGGCGATGTCAAAAGCCGGCGCCTGGACGAAATCATCCGGCTCCAGCAAACACTCTCGCTCCAAAGCAATGAAAAAGACATCGGGAAAATAGCCGAAGTACTGGTGGAAGGACGGTCACGGAAGTCACAACACCACCTTTCGGGCCGGAACAGTCAGAATAAAGTCGTTGTGTTCCCTGCCCGTGATTTCAAGCCCGGGGAATATATCAACGTGCGCATAACCGGGTGCACCTCTGCTACCCTGACGGGCGAAGCATCAGCGGATCGGACATAGCCGGCCAAAAAAAGGGGCCGCTTCAGCAGGGAATGTCGGGCCCGGATGATTAATCCCTTTTGGAAAAGAAAAATCACTATTTTTGCAACCCTGCCTGAGAATTAGGGCAATGGTAACGGTTGCAGACATCATGGTCGGAGATATGAAGAAAACAAGGGAAAACACCCTGGAGGATACCAGGAGGGTATATCCGGAATTCCACAAGATCATTCAGCGATCCGATAAAGAAAGGTTCCTTAAACAACGGTCAAGGGTTCTCTGGCTTACCGGGCTGTCAGGCTCCGGGAAGACCACCCTTGGAAGTTACCTGGAAAAGGAGCTTTTCTCGATGGGGTACATGACACAGATGCTCGACGGAGATAACATCCGCAGCGGTATCAACTGCAATTTGTCCTTTACCGGTGAAGACCGCCGTGAGAACATTCGCAGAATTGCTGAGGTGTCGAAGCTTTTTTTAAACTGCGGAATCATTGTGATCAGCTGCTTCATTTCCCCCACCAACGAGATCAGGGCAATGGCCAAAAAAATCATCGGTCCCGGGGATTTCCTGGAGGTCTATGTCAATGCCCCGCTGGAGATCTGTGAACAAAGGGATGTAAAAGGATTGTACAAGCTGGCCAGGAACGGAAAGATCAGGGACTTTACAGGAATAGACTCCCCGTTTGAGGCACCGCTGAACTGCAACCTTGAAATACGAACCGATCAGCTGACCGTGGAAGAATCAGTACAACAGCTGCTGAACTTTGTTCTCCCACAGATCAGGAATGGTCGTTAATGGATTGACAGGATCAACAAATGAAGAAATACCATTTAAATCACCTCCGGGAGCTTGAATCTGAGTCCATCTGTGTCATGCGGGAGGTGGCAGCTCAGTTTGAGCGTCCGTGCCTTCTCTTTTCAGGGGGAAAAGACTCGATCGTACTGGTCCATCTGGCCCTCAAAGCATTTCATCCATCCCTGATTCCTTTTCCGCTGTTGCACATTGACACAGGGCACAATTTTCAGGAAGCCCTGGATTTCAGGGATGACCTGGCAAAAAAAATCGGGGCGCGACTGGTGGTGGGCTCCGTCCAGGAATCGATCGACAAGGGCCGTGTTGTGGAAGAGACAGGGTACAGTGCCAGCCGGAACGTACTTCAAACCACCACCCTGCTCGATACGATTGCCGAATATAAATTCGATGCCGCCATTGGCGGCGGGCGCCGTGACGAAGAAAAAGCCCGCGCGAAAGAACGGTTTTTCTCCCACCGCGATGAATTCGGGCAATGGGATCCGAAAAACCAACGACCGGAACTGTGGAACATCTTTAACGGCAAAAAACGCCTCGGGGAACATTTCAGGGTGTTTCCCATCAGCAACTGGACGGAAATGGATATCTGGCAGTATATCTATATGGAGAACATCGAACTGCCGGATCTTTACTACACCCATACCCGGGAAGTGTTCAACCGCGACGGCGTATGGCTTGCCTATGCACCGTTCATGAAACTCAAACCCAACGAAAAAGTGGAGGTCAAAACCGTCAGATGCCGCACGGTGGGGGATATCACCTGCACGGGCCTGAGCCTGTCAACGGCAAACACACTGGAGGACATCATCCGGGAGATTGCGGCCACCCGTGTAACCGAACGCGGGAGTCGGTATGATGACCTTCGTTCGGAGGCGGCAATGGAAGACCGTAAACGCGAAGGGTATTTTTAACTGAAGACCGTAAACTTGACGATTGAATGGAAGAAAAATTCTCGAGCAAAGGTTACCTTGACATGCAGCTGCTGCGCTTTACCACCGCAGGCAGTGTCGACGACGGCAAAAGTACCCTGATTGGAAGGCTTCTCTACGACAGCAAATCCATCTTCGAGGATCAGCTGGAAGCTGTAAAACGAGCCAGCATCCGCCGTGGAAATGAACGGGTAGATCTTGCACTGCTCACCGATGGTCTGCGGGCGGAAAGGGAGCAGGGAATCACCATAGATGTCGCCTACCGCTATTTCGCCACGCCAAAACGTAAGTTCATCATCGCCGATACCCCCGGCCACGTGCAATATACCCGCAATATGGTGACCGGAGCCTCCACCGCAAACGCCGCCATCATCCTCATCGATGCCCGCAACGGGGTGACCGAGCAAACATTCCGGCATTCCTACATCGCTTCCCTGCTCGAAATCCAGCACCTGATCATCTGCATTAACAAAATGGACCTGGTGGAGTTCAAACAGGAAGTGTACGAAAACATTAAAAATGAATTCATTGAGTTTTCCAAAAAACTCGAACCCCGTGACATCCGCTTTGTGCCCCTGAGCGCCCTGCTCGGTGATAATGTCGTGGAACCTTCCGCCCATATGGACTGGTATGAAGGAGGGACCCTGATGCATACCCTCGAAACCATTGACATTGCAAGTGATTACAACATGACCGACCCCCGTTTTCCCGTTCAGTATGTGATCCGGCCCCAGTCAGACGATCATCCCGATTACAGGGGATATGCTGGCAGGGTGGACGGAGGGATCTTCCGTAAAGGAGATAAAATTATGGTCCTGCCTCAACAACAAATCACAACGATCGAGTCGATCGACTTCTATGACAAGGAGTTAGACGCGGCCTACCCGCCGATGTCCGTGACCATGCGCATCAAGGATGATATCGATATCAGCCGGGGCGACCTGTTTGCCCGGGAAGATAATTTACCTTCCATTACCCAGGATATCAATGCAATGGTTTGCTGGATGAGTGAACGGCCACTGCAACTCAACGGTAAGTACGCTGTGAAACATACAACCAAAGATGTCAGGTGTATCGTAAAAAATGTTCTTTATAAGGTCAATGTCAATAATCTGAGTAAAAACCATGAAGATAAAAATTTGACATTGAACGAAATTGCCTGCGTATCCCTGCGTACTACACAGCCTTTGCTGATCGACCCGTATAAACGAAACAGAAAAACCGGATCGCTGATCCTGATCGATGAAGGCACCAATAACACGGTGGGCGTGGGAATGGTGACGGATTAAAATCAAATAGCAAAGATCAAAAAGTAAAAAGCAGAAATCAAATTCTTTTATTATGAAACATTTTTTTCGTGCAGCACTCAGTGTGCTCTTCCTTGCCGGAACAAGTCCATGGATGACCTCCAGCGCCTGTACCAATTTCCTGGTCACCAAAGGCGCCTCAGTTGATGGCTCGGTCATGATCAGCTATTCAGCCGATTCACATACCCTGTACGGTGAACTTTATCACTGGGCTGCAGCTTCCTACCCGGATGGCGCCCTGCTGGACATATATGAATGGGATACCGGCAAGTATCTGGGAAAAATCAAACAGGCCCCCAAAACCTACAATGTGATCGGGAACATGAATGAGCACCAGGTAGCCATTGGCGAAACCACCTACGGAGGACGTGAGGAGCTTTCAAGCCAGTCAGGGGCCATCATGGATTATGGCAGCATGATGTATATCGCCCTTCAGCGTTCCAAAACAGCACGGGAAGCCATCAGGGTCATGACAAGCCTGGTCGCGGAATATGGTTATGCCAGCTCCGGGGAGTCCATCTCCGTTTCAGATCCCAATGAGGCATGGATCTTTGAGATCATCGGGAAAGGGGAAGGCCAGAAAGGGGCCGTATGGGTCGCCCTCCGCATACCCGACGGATATGTCAGCGCCCACGCCAACCATGCCAGGATCACCACGTTCCCCCTTGCCAATGGTAAAACATCCATCACCTTCTCGCAGATCGATAAGATCGCTGATCCTGCCGTGGAATGTGTTTATGCTGACGATGTGATCGCGTTTGCCCGCACCAAAAAATACTTCGACAGTAAAGACCAGGATTTCAGCTTTTCCGATACCTATGCACCACTGGATTTCAGCGCCGCCCGGTTCTGTGAAGTGCGCGTGTGGGCCTTCTTCCGGCAGGTTAACTCGGGTATGGATCAATATTTCGATTATGCATCCGGCCACAATCTAAAAAACCGAATGCCCCTCTGGATCAAACCCGAACGCAAGATCTCCGTAGAGGATATGATGGATTTTATGCGTGATCACCTGGAAGGCACACCGCTGGATATGACCAGAGACATGGGTGCCGGACCCTATAAAAATCCTTACCGCTGGCGCCCGCTTACTTTTCAGGTGGATGATAAGGTGTACTGCAACGAACGTGCAACCTGCTCCCAGCAGTGCGGTTTTGTCTTTGTCGCCCAGTCAAGGTCCTGGCTGCCCAACCCCATCGGAGGGATTCACTGGTTTGGAGTGGACGATGCAGCCAGCAATGTCTTTGTGCCCATGTACTGCAGTATCACGGAAGCACCGGAAGCTTTTGCCGCCGGTAACGGCTCCATGATGGAATTCACCTTCAACAGCGCCTTCTGGGTGTTCAACATGGTGTCGAATTTCGCCTATACACGCTACAGCGACATTCATCCCGAGATCCGTAAAGCCCAGGTTGACCTCGAAAACAACTTCATCGAAAGCGTCAGGGAAACCGACCAGAAAGCGCTTGAACTCTACAAGAAAGACCCAAAAGCAGCCGTTGAGCTCCTGACAGAATTTTCAACCGGGCAGAGCGAACTCACGCTGAAAACCTGGCAGCACCTGTGGGCCTATCTCTTTACACGGTATATGGACGGAAATATCAAGACGACTCTGGAAGTCCCGGAAGGATACAAATATTATAGTCCCAGGGTCGAACAACCTGGCTATGGCGAAGACTGGTACAGGAAAATCGTGGAAGAAACCGGCGATCATTTTCTGGTGCCTGGTACACCCGGTCATTGATAATTATTTTTTTATCCGGATATCCTGTATATTTGTTGGGATTAAACCGGCGTTTATCTTAAAATGACATCCTATGAGTACGAGCTATTCATTCGGAGAACCTGATAAGGGATCCTCCGTGAATAAATCCAGATCCTGGATCTACCTGGCCGCGATTTTACTGCTTGCCATCCTGGCCGGGGTCTATATCAGCAAATATGTCAGGACAAACAAAGAAGTCCGGACCCTGACCACTGAAAGAGAAGCTATGCGGGCGAACCTCCAGGGTGAACTGGATTCACTGCTGATTGAACACGAAAAAATCAAACAGGAATACGGTGAGCTGAGCGACGTGCTTATGGTCAAGGATAGTGTTATCCAATCTAATGCATTGGAAATAAAGCAATTACTTGACACACAATGGGAATATAACAAAATCAAGAAGAAGCTGGATAACCTGCGCGAGGTATCCCAGAGTTACCTGAAACAGATCGACTCCCTGTTCACAGTCAACAAGGCTTTGAAGGAAGAAAACCTGGCCATCAGGCAAAACTATGAGGAAGAACAGCGAAAAACTGAAAGCCTGGTAAAGGATAAGGAAGTACTGACTCAGCGGATCACCGAAGCTGCGGTCCTGAACGCCTATAATATCAGTGCTTCCGGGATTCGTTTTAAAAGTGCCGAAGAGGAAAAAGTGACAGATAAGGCACGCCGGGTGGACAAGATTAAAATCTGCTTTACACTGGCTGCCAACCAGCTTATTTCCCCGGGACAGAAAGATATTTACATCCGGATTGCCCGTCCGGATAATATGATCCTTTCCAAGGGAAAAGGCGAGGAGTTTACCTTTTCCTATTTGGGTGCCCTCCTCCAGTATTCCATTCATCAGACCGTTGATTACAACACCGAAGCAACAGAAAGCTGCACCTACTGGATCCACCGCGACAGCTACGAACCGCTCACGGAGGGTCAGTATGTTGTATCCATCTACACCGGGGATACCGAAATAGGCCAGACTTCGTTCGTCCTTCAATGATCCTGATTTCCGGCAGGAGGCAGGCTCCGGGTGAAAAAATTCCCCCGGCTGACGTATTCTTCCCATAGGATCCAGAGCAGAAAAAAGACCAGGTAAAACATGCCCTTGGTGATGAATCCGTGGAATAAATCCCAGTACCGCGGTATGTAAACGATCACCAGTGAAAGACCGACAATCCGTATTAAATTGGTAAAATGCACCACCAATAATCCCGCTGGGACAAACCATGCTTTACGGTTCCACGGTCCGGGATAAAAAATCATCAAAAGTGTAAACTGGGTAAATTGACGGATCCCTGAACAGGGATAACTGATACTCAGCGAACCCGGTGACCCCAGACAGATCCTTTGACCATCGTACCAGGCCTGCAGATGAAAAACCCTGGTCAGGATCCGCTCACTGTCGCGGTAAAGCCCCTGTACCATCCAGCCAGAGAACTCATTGATCCATCGGGTAACCGGGAAAAAATTCAGGGGTTTTTCCCAGATCCACCAGAACAGATAAAGGACTGCCATCAACAGAAAGAACCTGCTGATACCTTCCAACAGTGACCGTGTTCCCTGCCCGCCGGACTGCCTGAACGGGATCCCAGCAGCCAGTTCCTTGTCACTCATTTTTACGCCTCGCCGACACCCATTTCCTTAATCCATAGCCGATGCCGAAAAGCAAAAAGAAAAATAAACCACTACCCAGCGGAACGCCACCGGATAACGGGCCTCCGCCCACCAGTGTGCTGTCACCGTTCATTCCCGGATCAGGCTGCGCTACCAGCACGTTCTGAAAAACAAACCATAGGGCTGAAAGGCTGCAGATCCTGATGATCATTCGAATGTCGATTTTCTTCATAAGTTATTCATTTTAAGGTACATATACTTTTTGAGAAAGGACCCCGCTTCCGGTGATCACTTTCACGATCATCCATCCATGTCCCTGACGCAACGGGACCACCAGCGGGGCGGTGTGAATGGCTTCCAGGTGGACCAGACGCCCTGTCAGATCAACGATATGAAGCATCCCTTCTTTGATCCAGGCAGGTAAAGCGATGTTCAGACAGTTTTCCGATGGAATGATGATCATCTTCCCGGGGGTGAATTCCTCCCGGCCTGAAGGCATTGTAAAATGCAAGATGAACCGTTCGGGATCATCGCCGGTGGAATACGTGAAAAAATAGACGGGATGCAACAGGCAATCCACCAGCGAATCCGCAGCCAGGTCCTCCAGGAGAAACACCGTCCCCGGTGGAAATGACTCCAGACCAGAAAATGCCAGCTGATAGGTCCCCATAGAACCGGTCATAAATCCGATCATTACACCATTCAACTCTCTTAGTGAAGGAAAACAGTTCACTGACAGAGGATACCCGTCTTCTGATACAGAATAGACGTGGGGCACATTATCTCCCCCGAAAAGCTTATGCGCATCAAAATCCGGATCAAAATCCCCCGTTGAGCCTTCCCGGAGGCAGAGGGTTGTCTGGTCCTGTTTGCCATTGCCCGATGATGCTATCCTGAGCAGCGATCCGGGAGGCGACGGGCATCGGTAATAACCTGTCATTTCATGAAGGCGGGATGAATTTGAAAAGGTTACCGAACCTGTTTGACCAGGTTCATCCACCCTGATGAAAAATCCCTGCATGGCCGGTATGTTCGCGTCCGTTGTTTCCGGATTGTTCCCCACCCCATTGATGTACGAGGAGTAGCCATCAAGCCCTGGATTCCAAAAATAGATGGCATTCTGAACCTGATTCTTCAGGATGGCCGGATGATCCCAGTTCAACGACGAAGGGTAGGGATTTCCGATCAGATGGTATCCGGCATATTCTGGCTGATAGGATGGAATTCCGGGAGGGGTATAGTTCAGTCCGCTGATGGTTTGCAACCCGGAATTCAGGGATCCGGTGAAGTTCACAAAGGCACTCCCTCCGGCAAGCCAGGCAGAATAACCACTTACAGGGATAAGAGGGCTTCCGGAAGAAAGGTTTTCCCATTGCTGAACAGGCTCATTGTATTTCCTGACAAAGGCACTGCCCGGGAAAACATCCCCTGCAGTGATCTGATCCACGGGAGAGGCAAGATAATGATAAATGGCATCCTCCGGATCGCGTGATGTGCCGCCGGTCAGAAAGAGCCGGACCGTGGAACTGCCGTTGACAATGACTGCAGCCTGGTCATTCTCCGCTACAAGCGAAGCTACCTTTGACGAATCAGCCAGCAGGGTCAGCGATTGCCCGACCGTAAGTGTGTCCCCCGGGGCAATGGTCAGCAGGGCACCCGGCTCCAGGATCAGATCCTGACACTGGAAGGGGTGATCAACGATGAGGGTTGCGTTGACACTATCGGGAACGGTGATCTGCGTGCCCGCTCCTGCTGACTGTCCGGCCAGCCAGTTGGATGGCACCGCCCAGTTATGCTCCTGTCCGGCGTAGCCTCCTGCCCAGGCCGCCGACACCGGAGCCAGGCTGTTGACCTGACCGGGGGTGCCTCCATTGCAATGACTGGCTTTCCAGTTTCCGGATTCACTGTTGTCCAAACTGCACCCGGCCAGCTCCAGTGAGGGTCCGTAGCCATCCGGGGCGCCGTTGCCCCAGGCTGGACCATCACCGTAAGCCACGCTGTCGGTCAGCTGGCCGGCAGGACTCCGTAAAGCAATGGCCTCACCGGTATTGCTCAGCGTGCCACTCTGCCATTGATAGGCCGTGTATCCCTGTCCGGTGTACAAACCGGAAGAATAAGCAACCACGGCATATCCGCCTGCCGGCAGGATTGCAGCGTCCGGAAATGTAAACGTAATTCCCTGGGAAAAATAATAACCACTGAGATCTACCGGCGCGTTTCCGGCATTGCAGATTTCAATGAATTCGGTCGTATCCGTTCCTGTTTCCGGTCCGTTATAATGAATCTCATTGATCACAACCTGAGGCGGAGGCAGCACGGAGAACGGATTACTGGTATCCGCCTGCAGGGAGGAACCACCCAGAGCCGCGACAGCCAGCATCACGTTGTTTTCTGCAACGTCGTACTTCACCCCGGAAAAGGTCCAAACGCTCTGGCCTGCCGGCAAGGTATCCTGAGTGTTTCCGTACAGATTCCCTGTTCCGCTTACAGGCATCAGGCCGATGGGTATATCCTCATCCACCGGGCAGGGACTGCCGGTGGAATCCACTGTCTGGATGCTCACGTAAAAAGGTTCATTTACCAGGGGGTCTGTTCCCCCGTTTATGGACACAATCTGGAGCCCGGCAGGCTCTGCCTCGCTGCTGATAATCGTAAACCCGGCTGTTGACAGCACCTGGCGCTGCGTATCGGAGCCCGTCCAATGAAGATAATCATTGACAGATAGCAGCAGTTCATTCGTTGATCCCGATACCAGGTTCCTGTCATACAGCATATTATCCGTTTCTGCCAGGGCCACGCAGGTGATCCCGTTTTCCAGTCCGGCAGGAAGCGCCGAAGTACTTGCATCCGTAGCATCTTCCTGCCAGATGTGCTCACCCTCATCATTGATCGCCGCCACAAACAGGGGGGTCTCCTCCGTTCCCTGATACACGATGATCTGATCCCCACTGGAGGAGAGGGCCATATCTGAAATGGGAACGATCACTTCCTCACCTGCAAAATGATCAGTGTCCGCTGTCCAGATATCAATCCCTTCCCCTGTCCTGAATGTGCCGGATGCTTTCCACCCGTTATCGGTAAACCGAATCTCCGTCCCGGCTTCAATGGCTACCATAAACACCACGGAAACCTCATCGGGATTATCCATGTTAAATCCGGTTATAACCAGATCCCCGGGCAGTAAAGCTGTTTGAGCATGGTTGGGTGTTGCTGAAAAAAGGATCGCCAGTGACGACAATCCGGTAAAAACGAAAGTATACGGTTTCATAAAAAAATCACATTTAAGGTTTGACATCTCCCCGTCGAGTTGACTGCCAGCGCAGCTCAACTTTAATGGTTAATCCCGCAAGCACCCTAAATGTGACCCTGTTTTCAGGAAAAAAATGAAAAAATTTTTAAATGGAGTGTACCTAATTGATTATTATTAATTTATAAAACAAAGGAGTGACATCATTTTCTCCCGAAATCCGCCGGGATCTCCCCCCAGGCAACGGTATCCCATTTCAACAGCTGGTTGGCATGCGGATGTTCATGCAGCCACGTCAGAGCACGGTCAATGAGCCCGAACAGTTCCAGGTTGGCGGGACCTCGCACAAGCTTTGTCTTGATCGCCCTGTCTTTCACCCACTTGAGGGCTGTGCGGGAATCACTGTAAACGGGACAGGAAAGGCCTCGTTTCTGCAAGAAGGCCAACCCGTGGACAATGGCCAGAAATTCACCAAGGTTGACGGTACCTTCCGGAAAGGGACCTTCCCGAAAAACCTCTTCACCGTTTTTTGTCCAGACTCCCCTGTATTCAAGTATGCCAGGATTCCCTTTGCAGGCAGCATCCACCGATAAACTTTCCCATACAGGGGAAGACCTACCGCGAGACACAGACAGATCCATTGCTGTTTGAGAGGATCTCTTGTTGATGAAGTCCCTGTGATCGGCCGCAAAAGCATTTTCTGCTGCTTCACGGGTGGGAAATGATTTATACACAGCCCCTTCGTAACCCCTGACCTGTTCTTCACATTCCTGCCAGGAATCATAGATCCCGGGGTTCTTTCCCTTCCAAACGACATAAAATTTGGATCCTGACATAGGCATTGGATTATGACACAAAACTAATAACTATTTTTGTCGGAGTACCGGTATCATCCTGTGAGCCTTGCAATAGGCTTCCTGAAAAATGAATGTAATGCAGCGAATCCTGATTGCCCTTCTTTTCCTGTTTCTTTGGTTCCCTTTCGCCTGCAAAAGAGATAAGGGCCTGACCGTGTTCAACTCATTTCCGGAAAGGGCATGGTCCCGGTTTGAAAAACAATCCTTTGATTTCAGGATAGCAGATAATTCGTTTCCTTATGATTTGATGCTGATCCTTCGCCATTCAGAGAATTATCCGTTTGGGAACCTCTATGTGAATGTCGTAACGGAAATGCCCGGAGGTGAAGAAAGGAGCATGGAGCATGATTTTAAAATGAAAGATTCTGACGGAGCATTCTTATCCCGTGTGAAAGAAGAAGGATACCGTGAAATCACCTTTCCGCTCCATACAGGATTGCATTTTGCGGAAGAAGGAAGCTGCAGCGTTGAAATTGAAAATCTTATCCCAAAAATTGAGATCCCGGGTGTTTTGGAGCTTGGAGTCATTCTGCAACGAAGTTCGCCGGAATAAGGACGGATGATCTGTAATCAGGTATTGCTTTCCAGGATCGTTAACACCGTAATCCTATCTTGCTCCAGTTGCCTGCGCAACGCCTCCAGATCAGCGAACCTGACTTCGTCGCGGATCCTGTCCATCCAGCTGATGATCAGTAAATCCCCGTAGATCTCGTGGTCAAAGTCAAAGATATGGACCTCAACCGTATGATCGTTTCGGTCCAGTGTAGGCCTGTTCCCGATATTTCCCATCCCGTTGAACTCCCTGCCTTTCCATTGGATCCGGCAGGCATAGACCCCGTTGGCCGTAATCAGCTTCAACGAATCGTCAACCTCAATGTTGGCTGTGGGAAAACCCATCGTCCTGCCTACCTGATAACCGGGAATGACTTTCCCCTGGATCGAATAGGTATATCCCAGATACCGGTTCGCCGTTCGTATATCGCCTTCATTCAATGCATTCCGGATTTTTGAGGAACTGACTGCCACACCGTCAATATACATCGGAGAAACTTCCTCAACCTCAAAATCCAGGCTGTTACCGAAATCCCGGAGACTATGGTGATTCCCCAGCCGGTCCTTTCCGAAGTGGTGGTCAAAACCAACCACGATCGATTTCATTTTGATCCCTTCCACCAGAATCTGCCTGATAAACTCATAGGAGGTCATGTTGGCGAGTTCCTTCGTAAATGGAAGGATCACCAGATGATCGATGCCGGTCTTCTGCAGGAGTTCCGTCTTTTTCTGCGGGGAATTGATCAGCTTCAGGTTCCAGGAATCCGGATAGATGACCGAACGGGGATGCGGTTCAAAGGTGATCACAACCGTTTCACCGCCTTTTCCCTCCGCAACTTCCTTCAAACGGTTAATGATCTTCTGGTGACCCAGGTGAACACCATCGAAGGTTCCCACGGTCACTACCGGAAAATCAGTGCCCTTAAACTCATCAATGCCCCTGTAGATTTTCACGCCGTTTCAGTTGGATGCGCAAAAGTATGAATTTTCACGCACCTTTTTCGATGTACCAGGGTAACAAATTGGTAACCGGGGGGATTAACGGTTATACAAATTTCCCCATGAAACGCACAATCTGTTCCATGCTTATGCTAATCGCATTACCATCACAGGCACAGCTGACGGACCATTTTTCGGATGGCAATTTCACGGCAGATCCTCCCTGGATTGGCCATTCAGAAGCATTCAGAATCAATGCGGATGAACAGCTGCAGCTGTATTCCAGCGGATCCGGAACCGCTTCACTGGTAACGGCCAATTCCCTGGCCGACAGCACCGAATGGCAATTCTGGATCAAAATGGGATTCAGTCCCTCCTCCAATAACTTCACCCGGATCTATCTGGTTGCAGACCAGCCTGATCTTACCGGTGCCCTGAATGGGTATTACCTGCAATTCGGCGAATCAGGCGCAAACGATGCCCTGGAGCTCTTTCGCCAGGAAGGACTGAATTCATCCTCCGTATGCCGTGGCCGGGAAGGAGGTATTTCAACAGCTTTCTCTTTGAAAATCAAGGTCGTGCATAAAAGCAACGACGAATGGGAGGTCTTTTCTGCTTCCGACGGCTCCCCTGCGTTCCAGCCTGAAGCCTCCGGATCAGGCAATTTCCAGTCCACGCCAGCTTTCTTTGGGATCATGTGCACCTACACCAGCTCGAACAGTCAGAAATTTTATTTCGACAACTTCCTGATCCAGTACATCCAACAGGATACAGTGGCTCCTTTCGTTGAACAGATCCTGGCGGTTGCTTCCAACCAGGTCGGCATCTTCTTCTCCGAGATCGTGAATGAATCCGACGCTGTCAATCCCGTCAACTATCGCCTTGCCTCCAGTGGAGGGACTCCGGAGCATGCAGGCCTTGATCAGGCCGATCCGCGCCGCGTGATCCTGCACTTTTCCTCCTCTTTTGCCAACGGCTCTGTGGATGAGCTTCACATCAGCAACATTCACGATCCCGCAGGAAATCGTATGATGGATACCACCCTTCCGTTCTCATACTATGTGCCTCAGCCATTTGATCTTCTGATCAACGAGATCATGGCGGATCCCGATCCCTCTTCATCACTTCCTCCGGTAGAATACCTTGAGCTTTACAACGTTTCCGGCTGGCCTGTGAACCTTGAAGGATGGACAATCTCCATAGCAGGTAAACCAAAGGTGTTTCCTCAGGTATGTCTTCCGGCAAAGAGTTATTTACTTGTAACACAAAACGATGACCTGAACGTTTTGGGGCCTTCTGTTCCATTGCTTTCATCATCCTATGCGCTCAGCAACGAGGGCGCCTCCCTGGCGCTGGCCAACCCGGGGCAGCAACTGATCCACGCTGTTACCTATCATAGCGAATGGTGCACGGATACCTGGAAAAAAGAAGGGGGATGGTCACTTGAAATGATCGATCCGTTGAATCCCTGCGGGGAAGAAGGCAACTGGACCGTTTGCACCGATCCGGCAGGCGGAACACCGGGCAGGTTGAATTCAGCCGCTGGAGAGAACAGCGATACCATCCCCCCGCGATTATCCGGGATCGGAATTGAAACCGGCGACCTGATCCGGATCGAATTTTCGGAAAAAATAGATAGCAGCTCACTCCTGTTACCCTCGAATTACAGGATCGACCCTCCCGGGATGCAGCCGGTTTCGGTGGGCTCCACTGGTGATTATTATCAATCGGTTCTTGCACGTTTTCCTGAGCCCCTGGAGGAGCTGGTCTCCTACCAGCTGGTTCTGGTGGATACGATGACCGATTGTACCGGCAACAGCCTTCTGCCCGGGGCAACTTTACCTCTTGGGATCCCATCCCTGCCCGGTTATATGGACATCGTCATCAATGAGATCCTTCTGAATCCTTTTGACCAGGGAGCTGACTTCATTGAGATCTATAACCGGACAGACCGCTATTTCGATCTGTCGGGCCTGGTACTTGCGAGGCTTGACACCACCAGCCAGCTGTTGGTCTCCGTGCACCCGGTCCAGACCCGGTGCCATCTTCTGGCACCCGGCCGTTATATGGCGCTGACGCCGGATCCGCGCGCCATTTTCCGGCAGTATCCGTGTCCGGATCCCGACGCTTTCATCAAAATGACCGGATGGCCTTCCTTTAACCAGACAGCATCTGTGATCGTTCTGGCCAACAAGCACGATGAACAGGTAATCGATCGGGTGTCGTACCGCGAATCCCTGCACTTTGACCTGATCAGCAACCTGGATGGCATTTCACTGGAGCGCATCCATTTCGACCGGCCCTCCGATGACCCGACCAACTGGCACTCCGCCTCCTTTTCTTCAGGTTTTGCAACCCCCGGCTATCAAAATTCACAGTTCACGAATGGCATCACTGCATCGGATCAATGGCTGACAGTGGTTCCGGAGCTCTTCACTCCTGATAGCGATGGTGTGGATGATCTTCTGGCGATCTGCTGCTCAGAAAGCGAACCGGGATGTGTGATCAACATTCAGGTATTTGATTCAGAAGGGATGAGGATCAGGAACCTGGTCGACAATGCGCTGATGGGAATGAATAATGTGTTCACCTGGGATGGCAAGGATGAAACCGGTGTAAGGATGCGATCCGGGATATATGTCATTTTTGCCCGGATCTTCGACCTGAATGGAAACGGAAAGGCAGCCAGGCGCGCCTGTGTGCTTGTCAATCAACACACTCGCTGAGGGTGGCGGAAGTACTTTCAGGATCGGTACCCGGATGTGCCCGGCTGAGACGATAGCCAATGGTTCCGGAGAGATAGATGTTGCGAACGATGCCATCCATTTCGGAATACCCCTCTTCAAAGATGGACCGCAGGCCAACACTGACTCCCAAATCGAAATTCAACCTGGAACGGGATTCATAACTGGTACCCAGCAGAATGCTGTAATCCCATTTATTGATCTTGTCGCTAATGTCAAACGGTTCATCGTATACCGTGGAATAATTTTCACCGATCTGCATGTCAGCCGTTCCTTTATTGAATCCTCTTATAAGATAGGAAATCTGGGGCCCCAGAAGCATGCTGAAGCGCTGGCTGAACTGGTAACGGGCCAGCAGCGGGAAATCAATGTACCGGTTGCCAAATTCCCCCTCCACCCATCCTTCGTACCACGTCGGGATGTAAAATGTATCACCGAGTATGACTTGCTCGTAAAGCGTGTCACCGGAGACCGGAGTCTTGTAGTTGCCTCCCTTCACCGAATAGAGGACCTCCAGCTGAAAATAAAGTTTCTCATTGAATTTCTGCCGCACAAATGCACCCAGCCGGGGCCCCAGACCGAGCGATCCGGAGGATCCCTCCTCAGGTTTCATATAGGGAGTCCCCAGGTTCACACCTCCCTTGATTCCCCAGGAACGGTTCTGGGCAGTGCCTTCCCAGACGACCAGGACAACAAAAGCCAATAGAAGGATTGTTGTTCTTAAAAGATTCATAATCAAAATATTAATTATTATCTTTCTGCAATGATCAATGAACCTCCCGATACGATCTTTTTTGAATCAATAATATGGTAATAATAACTGCCCGATGGCAGATCAGCAACATCAATGATGGCCAGATTTCCTGTAAATCCGGTATTCAGGCACACATTTCCCTGAAAAGAGTATAGGATCAAACGACCCTGCCTGATCTCCCCGCTCAATTCAATGGTCACCCTGTCGGACGCAGGATTTGGATAGGCTTTGGAAACAACCTCCGACATGAGCATCCATTCAACTCCGTTTTCAAACTCCAGTGAAATATCATCAATATACAACGTACTGCCCACCTGGCCTTCGAACAGATCGCCACCAGCACTGGGGGCGAAAATGATCGAAATCGTATCCGGTACCTCCTCCGAATAATAATGATAGGGAAGATCAAACTTAGTCCATTCTTTAACCGTGATGGTATCGGTCTTCCAGGCATAAGCGATCGTATCCCGGCTCTTCGTCGACGGATTCCATTTATACAAAAGCGAATAGACGTCGCAGGAGTCCTGTTTGACAGGAAGGTATTTGAAATATCCCTTTAAACGGTACGGTCTTCCAGTGAATGGGACTCCGTCTTTCAGATTGGAAGGGGGCAGGGCCATTTCATCAAAATATCCGGTGGCCAGCGTTCCGGTCTGTAATATATCGTTCGGGCCTGGCAGATCAGCCAGATCCGTAACAATTTTAGCGGCATAGTTCCCGTGATGGGCATCCCCGGTTTTAAATGTTGTAATCTTGAATATCTCGGGATTTAAAAGTACGGCCTTGTTCGCTGTTGTCCAGATCCCTCCGGCCGGTTCTTCATAAAATCCTGATGAAAATGGAAATTCAGCCCATTCTTCCAAATCCATGTTGGGGAGAACGGTTTGTGCGGAAAGTTGGGTAAGAATAATAAAAATAATTGATAATGAGAGTATTAACTTCCTCATAGGCCTTGTCTTTGTTGAAAAGAAGTGCCAAATTAAAAAAAAATTGAATACATCAACTTTTTTTCTGACTGTTTCAGTGATCATGTGCCTTATGATCCCAATGCCACCTCTGACACCGGAGGTTCTTATCAGTGTGTGGCGAAAGCGATGCAGGCAATGCTCAGGATCAGCTGCGGGATCTTAAGAAGTGCACCGGCACAGGCCTCCATCGTGGAACCTGTTGTCAGGACGTCGTCCACAAGAAGGACATGTTTTCCTGCCAGATGGGTGTCCGATGTGACGGTGAAAATATCCCTGACATTTTCCCAGCGTTTGTAACGGGATTTTTTGGTTTGCGTTTCCGAATACTGCACCCTGACAAGGGTTCTTGTATCCAGGCAAGCTGTCAAAGATCGGCAGATGCCTTCGGCCACCACCTCGCTCTGATTGTATCCCCGCTTCCTTTTTTTCCTGGGATGAAGTGGTACCGGCACCACAGCCTCCACCGTATTGAAAAGTTCACTTTCCAGGAGCTCATCGCCGAGGAGTGCCCCCAGGTAGATCCCAACCTCACGGTTTCCCTTGTATTTGAGCTGATGCAACAGATGCTGCACTCCGCTTCCTTTTTTGAACAGAAACAGTGCAGTGGCAGAATAGACCTCCAGCTTGCCCCAGAACACCTGGCTCACGGGATTGTCCCGCTCCCTGCTGAAATAGGTGCGTGGCAGGTGCAGCAGGCAGGAAGAGCAAATCAAGTGCTCATTCAAAACCAGCGGACTGCCGCAGGCCGCACACACCTCCGGAAATACAAGCCCCACAAAATCCTTCAGTAAACTCATAAAGCAAAAAGTAAATATCAAATATCTGTTAATCGTTAATCTGATATCTTAATCCCCTTCTCACCCCATTTGTTACCCTCCCTTCCCTTTATTTTATGTACTTTTGTCAAAATTTTTCAATGCCTTTGCTTGACATACGGGATTTGACGGTGGAGTTTCGGGACGAGGCTGATTCGGTGACGGCGGTTGATCACGTTTCGTTTTCCATTGAGCCGGGTAAGATCCTGGGGATCGTTGGTGAGTCGGGCTCAGGTAAATCCGTGACCGCCCTTTCGGTCATGCGTTTGATCTCCGTACCGGCAGGCCATATCACGAATGGAAAGATCCTTTTTCAGCTTACGGACTCCCATCCTGTTGATCTGCTGACCCTTACCGAAAAAGAAATGCGATCGTACCGGGGCAACAGGATTTCCATGATCTTCCAGGAACCGATGACATCCCTGAATCCGGTACTTACCTGCGGAAGGCAGGTGGCTGAAACCATCAGGCTGCATCAGAACGTTCCGGCATCCAGTGCCAGAAGAAAGACCCTGGACCTGTTTTCCGAAACGCAGTTGCCCGACCCTGAGGAAATTTACCGGTCCTATCCTTTTCAGCTGTCGGGCGGGCAACGGCAGCGGGTCATGATCGCCATGGCGGTTTCGTCACATCCTGCCCTGCTCATTGCCGATGAACCTACCACGGCCCTGGATGTCACCATTCAGCAAAACATCCTGGCGTTGATCAAGGAGCTTCAGCACAGGTATGGAATGGCCGTTCTGTTCATCTCCCACGATCTGGGAGTGATCAGGCAAATAGCTGACACGGCGCTGGTGATGCGGAACGGTTGCATCGTCGAGGCAGGTCCTGTGGATTCCATTTTCACTCATCCCCGGCATCCCTATACGCGGGGATTGATGGCTTGCCGCCCTCCGCTGGATATCAGGCTGAAAAGACTGCCAGTTGCAGCCGATTTCACCGAAAGCCTGGAAAAGGGGCCGCTGAACCCCGGTCCATCGCTCTCCGTAAGCGTTTCCCCGGAAGAACGGTCCCGCCGTATTGAGCAACTCTACCTTCAACAGCCCGTGCTGCAGGTGATTCATTTAAAAACCTTTTTTCCGTTGCCCGGCAAACTGTTCAGCCGGGTAAGGAATTACCGGAAAGCGGTGGATGATATGCTGTTCGAAGTTTATCCGGGGGAGACACTGGGTCTCGCCGGGGAATCCGGCTGCGGAAAAACAACGCTGGGACGGTCGGTCCTCCGGCTGATCGAACCCACCTCAGGGCAGGTCATCTACAAAGGCAGGCTTCTTTTGGATCTCTCAAGGACAGAGATCCGTGAATTCCGCAAAAACCTCCAGATCATCTTTCAGGATCCGTATTCATCGCTGAATCCACGGATGACGGCAGGAATGGCCATCGTGGAGCCGATGAAGGTACACGGATTGCATTCGGGCGAAAAGGCCCGGCGCCTGAAAGCTTTTGAATTGCTGGAGAAAGTGAACATGGAAGAGCGATACTTTTACCGCTATCCTCATGAACTTTCAGGAGGTCAGCGTCAACGCATCTGCATCGCCCGCGCCCTGGCCGTGGAACCGGAATTCATCATCTGCGATGAGGTGGTCTCCGCCCTCGACGTGTCCATCCAGGCCCAGGTACTCAACCTGCTTAATGCACTGAAAGAAGAATTTAACCTGACGTATATCTTTATCTCGCACGACCTCTCTGTGGTCAAATTCATGTCGGACCGGATCATTATCATGAAAGACGGAAAAATCGTGGAGATGGCCGATGCGGAAGAGCTCTATCAAAACCCGCACGATCCGTATACCCGGAACCTGATACAGGCCATCCCCGTGCTGTCAGTCGGCAGCGGAGCAAAGCGACGTCCTGACGAAAGTCAGGATCAGCAGTCGGCAAAAGTCTGAAGAACAATTGAACAATTTGACAATTTGACAATTTAACAACGAATGACCATAAATGACGCGAGGCCTGAAAGGCCGAGCAAATAACCACCAATAACCATATCATGTCCAAATCACGCAAAAAACCCCCCGTCAGGGTGAATCCCTTTATGAAAGCCGTCCTGGCCATCTTTGCAAATAACCCCCACAAAGGATACAATTTCCGCCAGGTGGCCGCCCAGCTGGGCGTTCAGGACAAGGCCTCCCGTGAACTTGTCAGCAACATCCTGTACGATCTTGAAAACCACGGGGAAATCATCTCCGTCAAACAGGGAAAATACCAGCTCCATCCCGACAAAGCAGCCGCCGCTGTTGTCAGCGCGGTGATCTCCGGGACGGTGGACATGAAGCACACCGGAAAAGCCTATGTCATCACGGAAGATCTTGGGGAAGATGTCTACATCGCAGCCAACAACACCAATCACGCCCTGAACGGCGATAAAGTGAAGGTGCGCCTGTTCCCGAAACGCCAGGGTAGAAAGATCGAAGGACAGATCATCGAAATACTCCAGCGGGCCAAGACCCATTTCGTGGGTGTGATTCAGGCCGCAAAAAAGTATGCCTTCCTGATCCCCGACAATCCCAACATGCCCGTCGACATCTTCATACCGCTGGAGAAACTCCACGGAGCGGCCAACGGGATGAAGGCCGTCGCCCGCATCACCGACTGGCCCCGCGAGTCGAACACCCCCTTCGGGGAAATTACTGACGTGCTCGGAAGCCCCGGAGAACATGAAGTGGAAATGAACTCCATCCTGGTGGAATTCGACTTTCCGGTGAAATTTCCCGAAAGCGTTGAAAGGGAAGCGGACAGGCTCCCGGTGGAAATCACCCCGCACGAGATCAGCCAGCGGAAAGATTTCAGGGAAACGTTCACCATCACCATCGATCCGGAAGATGCCAAGGACTTCGACGACGCTCTTTCGCTGAAGAAGCTCGAGAACGGCCACTGGGAGGTGGGCGTGCACATTGCCGATGTTTCCTGGTATGTCAAACCCGGTAACGTCATCGACCAGGAAGCCTTCGAAAGAGGCACCTCGGTGTACCTGGTCGACCGCGTGATCCCCATGCTCCCCGAAAAACTCTCCAACAACGTCTGCTCCCTGAAACCCCGCGAGGATAAACTCTGCTTTTCCGCCGTCTTTGAACTGGACGACGATGCACGGGTCATTCGTGAATGGTTCGGAAAAGCCATCATCAACTCCGACAGGCGATTCAACTATGAAGAGGTACAGCAGATGATCGAGGGCGGCGACGGTGATTTTAAAGAAGAGATCCTGATCCTGCACCAGCTGGCCACCAAACTCAGGCAGGATCGCTTCGGCAAAGGATCCATCGACTTCCGCTCCGAAGAGGTCAAATTCAGGCTCGATGAAAAAGGCAAACCCCTCGATACCTATATCAAGGAAAATAAAGAATCCAACTGGCTCATCGAAGATTTTATGCTGCTGGCCAACCGTCGCGTGGCTGAAAAGGTAGGACTTGTCAGGGGAAAAACAAAACCCAAAACCTTTGTTTACCGCATCCACGATAAACCCAGCACCGAAAAACTGCAGAATTTCATCGAGTTCCTGGGCAAACTGGGGTATTCCATCCGGACCAACTCCAGAAAAACACTGGCCCAGTCGTTCAACCAGCTTTTCAAAGATATCGAGGGTAAAGGCGAGGAGAACATGATCGAATCCATCGCCATCCGCACCATGGCCAAAGCGAAGTATTCCACCAAAAACATCGGTCACTACGGACTTGGTTTCGATTTTTATTCCCATTTCACCTCTCCCATCCGGCGATATCCTGATCTGATGGCACATCGCTTACTCTTTGAATACCTGAAGGGAGCACCCGGTGTAGATGAAGAAACCTATGAAGAAAAATGCATCCATTCGTCCATCATGGAACGCAAGGCCGAGGAGGCGGAAAGGGCGTCGGTCAAATACAAACAGGCTGAATATCTGGCAGATAAGATCGGACAGGAATTCAACGGCCTGATATCCGGGGTAAGCAAATGGGGCATCTTTGTCGAGCTCGAAGGAAACAAATGCGAGGGAATGGTATCCCTGAAGAATATGCAGGATGATTTCTATTACCTGGACGAAGAAAATTACCGTGTCGTCGGCAGCCGGAACGGAAAAGAGTACCAGCTGGGCAACCCGGTCAGGATCAGGGTAAAAAGCATCGACCTGTCGAAAAAGCAAATGGATTTCGAGCTGGTTGAAACCCTATGAACGGTTTATCGTTTAATCCCTTGTGAAGCAACTCCGGGAATATTACCTTCAGGCCCGAACCTATCTTGAAAAGGATATCTGGCGGATCCATCTTTCCCAGTTACCCTATTACAAGTCGCTGTATATACGGCTGCTCCGCATTGTCATGATCGTTTTGCGGAGTGTGAGCAAGGGCAAACTGACCTTACGCTCATCCTCGCTGACGTTCTATTCCATTCTGGCCATTGTGCCGTTCCTGGCCATCATTTTCGGCATTGCCAAGGGATTCGGCGCTGAAGCATCGATCCGGGACTTCATCCTGGATAGTCTGGCCATCCAGGAACAGTTCATGACGCGGATCATTGATTTTGCCAACAAGCTTCTGGAAAAGACACACGGCGGTCTGATGGCAGGCATTGCATTCATCCTGCTGATCTGGACCATCGTCACCGTCCTGAATACGGTCGAACGTACCTTCAACAACATCTGGCAGATCTATAAAAAACGCTCCTTCATCCGCAAGTTTACCGACTACCTGGCCCTGATCCTGGTGGCACCCGCGCTGATCATCATCTCAAGCAGCATAACGGTCTATGTTTCCACCCAGCTGGATACACTGGCTGACAAGATCAGGGTGCTTGAATTCATCACTCCCCTGGTGATCTTCCTGGCAAAGCTCCTTCCCTATCTGCTGATCTGGATCCTGTTGACGTTCGTTTACATGATCTTTCCCAACACCAAGGTCAAATTCAAATCAGCGCTGCTGGCAGGCATCGTGGCCGGAACGGTTTACCAGATCCTGCAGTGGTATTATATTCGCTTCCAGGTGGGCATTACCAATTACAATGCGATCTACGGCAGTTTTGCAGCCATCCCGCTTTTTTTGATCTGGATCAACCTCAGCTGGCAGATCATCCTTTTGGGTGCCGAGATCTCCTTTGCTGATCAAAATGTTGATACGTATGATTTCGAGGATAACTCCATGCGGCTGAGCCACGCGCACAAGCGCCTTCTGGCCATGATGATCATGCACCGGATCATCCGGCAGTTTGAGGAAGGCAATCGGCCCCTGAGCTCCTCCGAAATTGCCATCAGCCTTGGCATCCCTGCTCGTCTGACCAACCAGCTGATCAACATGCTGGTGGATTGCCATCTGGTCAGTGAAACATACGACAAAGAACTCAACGAAAGCGGTTTCCAGCCCGCCCGGGCGATTTCCACCATCACGATCCAGGGAATGATTGGAACGATCGACTACCATGGAATGGAGGATATCATCGTTAACGACTCCCGGCTTATGGCGGCACTGGAAGAAAAGATCGGTAACTTCCGGACAGCCCTGGAAAAATCGCCTTCCAACGTTTTAATCAAAGATCTCTGAGGATTTACGAACAAAGGAGTGTTGATCTTTGATTTCTGAATTCACTTCAGAAATCAAAAATCTTTGTTCCTCTGTTCGTAAATCAATTACTTCATTCAACAGGGTAACAAAAAGGACACTTTTCGGATTAAGGTATGAATAAGGTCAAAATTTTACCTTGTGATTCATGCATTATTCAAGTTAATTACTTACTTTTGGCGTTAGTATCGTAATACGTTACTATGATACGATCTTTTGGATCCAGGGAAACGGAAAAAATCTGGAATGGGATCAGATCCGGAAAGTTGCCCGATGAAATTCAGCATATTGCCAGGCGGAAACTACGAATGCTTAATAATTCATTAACTTTAAATGACTTGACAGTTCCACCATCCAGCAATTTAGAAAAACTGAAAGGTGAATTAAGGGATTATCATAGCATACGCATTAATGATCAGTGGAGGATTATTTTTCATTGGGAGAAAGGGCACTCCTATAATGTCGAAATAATTGATTATCATTGAAATCTATGAATAAAAAAAGACTAACTAACATTCACCCAGGGGAAATTCTACTGGAAGAATTCCTGATCCCGACGAATGTTTCTGCTTACAGACTGTCAAAGGACATTCATATTCCTCAGACACGGATCAGTGAAATAATAAAAGGAAGGCGAAGGATAACTGCGGACACAGCCCTCAGATTAAGCAATTATTTTGGCAATTCGGCAAAATTCTGGCTCGGGCTGCAGGATGATTATGACCTGGAAGAAGAAAGACTCCTGAAAAAAAATGACCTGGCGGGAATCAGAAAGAATACAGTAAATGTAAGACCAGGCGAATAGCCATCGCCGAACATTCGAAGGATTTACTAACAGAGGAATGTTGATCTTTGATATCTGAATTCACTTCAGAAATCAAAAATCTTTGTTCCTCTGTTCGTAAATCAATTACTTCATTCAACAGGGATACAAAAGGTTCCTACTCCCCAAACTTCACCGCCACCCGCATCTGCATCCTCACCGGTACGCCCCTCTGCAGGGCCGGGGTCCAGAAAGAGCTGGTCAGTTTTATCACACGAATCGCCTCCTGATCGCACTCAGCAGAGAGACCTCTTAAAACCCGTATATCTGAGACCGTCCCATCCTTTTCCACAACAAACGTAAGATACACCTCCCCACCCGTGCCACGGTCAGGCCACGGGTACGGATTTTTGACATGTTCCCAGATGAATTCTTCGAGCGACTGCCCCAGGTGGTTAAAGACAGGTGCAACTTCAGCAACGGTAAAAACCGGTTCTTCCGGATCGGACTCCCATTCGGAAGAAGGATATTCCACGGCAAAATCCCCTATGCTCCCTGCTTCCCTTGCCGGGACACGCACCCCGCCCAGGAATGTATGTCCCTTCAGTTTCCCGTTGACTCCCTGAATCATCGCACCTCCCGAAGACGCTCCCACCGCATAATTGCTGACGCCCTCCGGCAGGGGCAGCGGCTGCCTGACCGTGATCTGCTCCCCGCCTGCATTGCGCACCTGCGAATCAATGGCGACGAACGAAGTGTACCGGGTAAGCAGGTTGTACTTCAGGCCCAGGCTGGTGATCTGCGCCTGCAGCTCGTTTTCCTCGCCCAATCCTGCAAAATCATCCAGGATGCGGATCCGTTCCCGCGCCCAGAGGTATTTCAAACCTTCATTATTACGGTTTAAATCCCTGGTGTTGACTTCAATGGTCTGCCGGTAGCTGGTCCTCCCTGATAATCCCTCAAGGCCGATCTCTCCCGATGGATTGCCCCTCCATTTTCCGAAGACGAGCACTGGTCTTTCTGAAAACACGTCCGGAACGCTCAGCGGCTCCACATCATAAACATCAAGACCATTGAAGCTCATTTTGATATTGGACAGAACGGGGCTCTGGACATATTCCCTGAACCGTTTGGCCATCGTTTCTGCCTCCGATTCGTTCGTGGCAACAAATGCAGTTCCCTGACCGGCATGGGCCATACCCTCGATGATGTACCGATTGACCGATGTACCGATGCCAAAAGGAAAAAAGTTTGCCCGCCCCAGGTTCTCACGGATCAGCCGGAACACCTCCTTCTCAACGGCAACATACCCGTCGGTGGCAATGATGAATGTGCGGGCGTATTCATTGTCAGTTTTCAGCGACAACGCTTTTTCGAGCGCAGGCAGGATCTCCGTACCGCCTCCGCCACTCTGTTCCTCGATCATCCTGACCGCTTTGCCGATGTTCTCTCCATTGGCCGGCAGCGACCTGTCCGACAGCAGCCTGGAATCCCCGGCGAAAAGGATCACATTGAAACGGTCCGACGGCCGCAGACTGCCGATCAGGTCCTTCAGCAGTTTTTTGGAGATGTTGATCGGATAACCGTACATCGAGCCCGACACATCCACGATGAAAACATACTCCCGCGGAGGGATCATCTCCGGGGTGATCATCCGCGGCGGCTGGATCATGGCCAGGAAGAAGTTCTCATCACCTTCCGACAACAAAACTCCCGACTCCAGTTTATCACCCGACAGGCGGAACTGCAGAATGAAATCCCGGTTGCCGCCATAGTGTTCACTTTCCGACAGGGTCACTGCAGCCGACCGGCTCCCGCTGTAACTGGTCTGTATCGCGTGTGAAGTGCTCCTGAGATCCTTTATGGGGACCGGCGAGGTGAGACCGACACGGATACCGAAGGTGTACAACGGCTTATTTCCCTCCTGCGTGTAAGGGTTGGCGTTCCAGGGATCATCATCCCTCCCGGGACCGGTGTACCTGGGTCCGGTCACAGTTGGATAAACAAACTCATAAATCCCCTTTTCAGGGATGAGCAGCTCCGTATAGGACAATTCGACGGTGATCACATCACCCGGCAGGATGTTGGCCACATTCATCTGAAACACATTCGGCCGCTGTTGTTCCAGCAGCGAAGCCGTTCTTCCCTCCTGCCGCGCCTGCTCATAATCATCCCTGGCTTTACCGCTCTCCTCGATCCGGGCAGTGATGGTCCGTTCCCCGATGGTCATCTTCAGCGCATACACGGCCGCGCGGGTGGAGGCCGGGAAGACGTAGACAGCCTCCAGGTCATTTTTCCCTTCATTTTCATACACCTGCGTCACCCTGACGTCGGCAATCACCCCGCTGATCTGTACCTCCGCCGAGGTGGATTTCAGGGGGAGCTGATCGGTGGAAGGATCCTCCGACGGAACGAAAAAATAGGGCGAGGAAGAACGGTCGCTTTCGGGTTCAGGATCCTGAATGACAGGTAAAATGACATTCTGGGCACCGGAAAAAAGCAATAAGCTGCAAAGGATGGGAAGAAGTAACATCCTGCTGATCACGGCATTTGTTTTCATGACTTGAATGGATTTTTGGAATAACTTTTGTTAAAAGATGCATTTTCCAGGGGAATTCCATAAATAAAGATTCAGCGTGTGGTTATTCAGTAAGAAAAATAGTTCAGCCGAGCCGGTTTATGCGGACGATGAACTGATTTCCCGGTATCGGGCCTCCGGCGAAACACGCTACATCGGCACCCTGTTTACGCGTTATACCCATCTGGTCTACGGTGTTTGCCTGAAATACCTCCAGGACAAGGAAGATGCGCGCGATGCCGTGATGGATATCTTTGAAGACCTGATGCAGAACCTGCACTCCCATGACGTGGAAACCTTTAAAAACTGGCTTTATACCGTTTCCAAAAATCACTGCCTGATGATCCTTCGAAAAGAGGCTTCCGTTGAAAAGGTCAAAAAGCAATGGGTGGCATCCTTTTCGGAAGAAATTATGGATTCCGGGGATGTTTTGCATCTTGATAGAAATGAGCTGGACAACCGGCTTTCAAAAATGATGGATGCACTCCGGCGACTCAGTGAGGAACAGCGAACCTGCCTGGAACTGCTTTATCTTCACGATAAATCCTATCAGGAGGTATCAGATATGACCGGATACAGCATGAATCAGGTCAAAAGTCATATTCAGAACGGTAAACGCAACATGAAAAACCTGCTGGTCAAAGAACATGGCTAAAAAAATCCCCATATCACCCCTGTTGACTCCCTCCGGTTGTCTGACCTCCCAAACCATCCGCAGCTTCCTGGAAGGCAGCTTATCCGTTGATGATCAGAACATCGTTCTGGATCATCTGGATACCTGCAGGTTCTGCCAGGATGCGGTGGAGGGGCTGACCGGAGGAAAAAATTCACGGGTGACTGACCGTGAAATCGCCTCCCTCAACCAGCAGATCCTGGAAATGACTTCTGCAGCTTCCTCCCGAAGGCTTCGCCCAGTGACCGGAAAAATATCCGTGATGAAGACCTGGACGGTTGCCGCTGCGGCCGCATCGGTCGTCCTTTTCATTGGTATTTTCCTTCTGTTGCGGCAACCCGGCAGCGATCATCCGGAAGCACTGATCGCACTGAAGGATACCACCCCGGAGAAATCGGTGCAAATACCTCATAATGAACAGGGTTCTGTTACGGAAGCTCCAAAGGTTGTCACCCGTGAGGACATCGCACCCAGGGAAAAATCTCAACCAGAACCGGTGGCATCCAGGCCTCCCTCCACAGAGATCATTCCGACCGACAGAACAGAACCATCCGAAATCCCGGCGGAAGAACTGGCTTCAGCCGTTAGAGCCTATCCGGCAACGGACAGCCTGGCTCAGGGGGCTGAAACAGATCAGGCCATAATCATAGAAATGGAAGACATCACCGTGGCAGAGCCACCGGCAGTTGTTGAGGGAGTCGCGCTCGGTCGTGTATCGGCCGGGAAGAGTAAAAGCGCCTTAAGGACGGTCAATGTCAGTCGGGAAATGCCACAGGGTGAAGAAATATTCACCGTTGCTGAACATTGGCCTGAGTTTCCCGGAGGACAAGACAGCCTTGATGCCTTTCTGCACCGGAATCTTCGCTATCCGGAGCAGGCTCTGGCCGTAAAAACAGAAGGAACCGTCTATCTGAGCTTCGTTGTGGAAACAGACGGGTCCCTTTCAGATATAAAAGTCTTGCGTGGCCTTTCCCCGGAGTGTGCTCAGGAAGCGATCCGGCTGGTCAATTCCATGCCTCTCTGGATTCCCGGAAGGCAAAAAAACACCCCGGTTCGTGTTCAATACCATTTACCTATTCAGTTCCAACTCCCGGATTAATTATTTTTGATTTTTGCTCTTTACTCTTTGATTTTAATTCTGCACCTCAATTTCCCAGCTTCCCGGTTCATAAATGACAAACATCAGCTTGCAGATCAGTGTGCCCGTTCCGATCTTATTGCTGGTTTCGTACGTCACCTGGCCCGTGAAAGGAAAGGTAATGCTTTCAAACCCGGTAAAAGCTGAACTTTGATAGCCGCTGTCGCCCCACAGCAACAAATTGGTCAGATTAGAATTTTCCACTCCTGATCTGTAAAACCGTATCCTGACCTGGTCTCCGGAGTGGTCCATCCGTAAAAAGCGTGTATCATCAATGTCTCTCGAATCCAGCACCTTGTATTCATACTTGTGGTATTCAGTGCCCACATACCGGTCTTCCTTCCAGTAGCCGGTAATGATACTGTCGGCATTGTTCACCCTGTAGGAAAAGGTGCCAAATCCGTCGCGCCTGCCCTCGATCCATTCCCCATCGTACACCTCACCGGTACTCCAGGCATAAACGCCATGGCCTTCCGGGAAACCCCTCACAAATTCACCCCGGTACGTATCCCTTCCCAGGGCAAATCCTTCTCCGTGAGCCAATCCTTTTTTGCACTCCCCCTCATAGCGTTCTGCTATGGAGGGGAGCAATACCCTGCAGGGGGGGGGTGTTTGTGGCTGGGCAATGGCTGGCAGGATCCATAAGAGGGTGAACAGGGTACAAAAGAGCTTTTTCATGATCGGAATGTTTGTAATTTGAATTAAGGGTATTGATCCGGGTTAATATCAGGGGGTTCATTCATTATACCACTCCCCCATACCCTCCCCAGCCGGCAGGGGAGGGGTACAGTTAAACATGCCCCTAAATTAGGTATAATTCATGATTTAATCAATTTTAAGTGGTACTTTCGTGGCCCGGCAGGGACAAATTCATACGGTAACATATGATCCGTTTTAACTACCATACCCATACCCGTTTCTGTGACGGGAAGAATGATCCGGAGGATTACGTTACGGAGGCGCTGCTTCAGAACATGCATTCCCTGGGATTCTCCGCGCACAGCCCTCTGCCTTTTGATACGCCGTTTGCCATCCGCTGGAATAACCTGGATGAGTACTGCCAGGTGATCCTCGGTCTGAAGCAGAAGTACGCTGAACGGCTCCCGATCTACCTCTCGCTGGAGATCGATTACATCCCCGGTATTTCGGATGATTTTGACCGGTTACGAAACACGCTGCATTTGGACTACACCATTGGGTCAGTTCATCTGGTCAGGCCGGATGACCGGGAAGGACTGTGGTTCATCGACGGCCCCCTGCCTGAGATCTATGATTCCGGATTAAGGGATCTTTTTGACAACGATATCCGCCGGGCGGTTGCCACCTATTACCGGTATGTAAACCAGATGATCACCGATCAGCGGCCAACGGTCATCGGGCACCTCGACAAGATAAAGATGCACAACAAGGGCCGTCATTTTAAGGAGGATGAGCCCTGGTATGTTCAGCTGGTGGAAGAGACCCTGGACAACATCCAGGCAGCGGGATTGATGGTGGAGGTCAATACGCGCGGAGTGTATAAAAAACGGTCAGAGGATCTGTACCCTGGCAGATGGGTCCTTCAGAAAATGAACCAACGAAAGATCCCCGTGACCATCAGTACCGATGCGCATCGCCCCGACGAACTGACAGCCTGGTTTGACGAAACAGTCAGGATACTGGCGGAAATCGGGTTTCGGTCGGTCAGGTATCTTGAGGATGGGATATGGGAAGAATATCCCTTGTGATAGTTTTTAACGCCCGTTGGCGTTATAGCCCCACTTCAGGTACATTGCACCCCAGGTGAATCCCGCTCCGAAAGCTGCCAGGATCAGTTTATCGCCTTTTTTCAGCCGATCTTCCCATTCCCACATCAGCAGGGGCAGTGTGGCGGCCGTGGTGTTGCCGTATTTTTCGATATTGATCATCACCTGTTCGGGGCTGATGCCCATCCGGTTGGCCGCGGCATGGATGATCCTCAAGTTGGCCTGGTGCGGCAGGAACCAGGTCAGTTCAGCGGGTGCAATGTGGTTTCGTTGCATGATCTCCACGGATATGTCGGCCATGTTGGCAACAGCGTATTTGAAAACCGTACGGCCCTCCTGGTAAACATAATGTTCGCGGGCATCCACGGTTTCGTGGGAGGCAGGCTTCAGCGAGCCCCCTGCCTTCTGATGCAGGTAAACAGCGCCCGAGCCATCTGACCGCAAAATACTGTCGAGGATGCCGTAATCATCGGTTGTGGGTTCCAGCATCACCGCTCCGGCTCCATCCCCGAAGATCGGACATACAGCCCTGTCGGTGTAATCGACAATGGTCGACATCTTTTCAGCACCCACGATGACGACCTTCCTGTAGTCACCTGCTTCCACAAAGCGGCTTCCCGTTTCAAGGGCGTACAGAAATCCAGAGCAGCCTGCCCCGATGTCAAAACTGAAGGCATTCTTTATTCCGACTGCATCGCTGATCAGGTTGGCTGTGGCCGGGAACTGCATGTCGGGGGTCACCGTGGCACAGATCAGCACATCCACCTGGGCGGGTGAAGTATTTGTTTTCTGAAGCAATTCCGCTACAGCTTTCGCTCCCATAAAGGAAGCCCCTTTATCCCTTTCTTTTAAGATCCTCCGCTCTTTGATGCCTATCCGTTCCATGATCCACTCATCCGAGGTATCGACCATCCGGCTCAATTCCTCATTGGTCAGCCTGTATTCAGGTAAATACGCTCCTACACCCGTTATTGCCGCTCTTATTTTTCCCATAATGCCAGGTGATTTATATTCAGAAAAGAATGATCAGTTTAATCCTAAGTGAACCGTCAAATATTGTTTTGATTGATTTCGGTCAGCGAATGGCTGATTTTTTCAGGCAGGTTGGCTATGGAAACTTCCTTGCTTAGAAGGATCATATTTTTGATGGCGCGTTCGTTGGAGATGCCATGACCGACAATGACGGGTGCATTGATTCCCAGTATCGGGGTTCCTCCGAAATTTTCATAATTAAAACGCTCAAAGTAGTCATCCACCAGGCCTCGTTTTTTCATCAGAAAATACATCTGCTCGAGCGCTTTCAGGACAATGTTGCCCGTATATCCGTCACATACCACTACGTCTGCTTTGTCGTTGAAAAGATCCCGCCCTTCCACATTGCCGGTAAAATTGAAATCACGCGAGTCTTTCATCAGCTGGAAGGAAGATTGACACAAAAGATTCCCCTTGATGTCCTCCTCTCCGATGTTCAGAAGTCCCACCCTGGGATTGCCGATGTGGTGCACATATTTTGCATAGACCGAACCGAGGATGCCAAGCTGGTACATGACATCAGGCTTCAGATCCGGATTGGTCCCGACATCCAGCAGAACGGTTACGCCGCCGTTTTCCTTAGGAATGATGGCAGTGGTGGCCGGGCGGATGATGCCCTGGATCACGTTCACGCTGTAAATGGATCCCACCATCATTGCACCGCTGCTACCCGCACTGGCAAATGCATGTATACGATTGTCCTTCAATAGTTTAAAACCAATCGAAATACTGGAATGAGGTTTTTGCAAAAAGGCGCGGGTGGGGGATTCATTCATCCGGATCGCTTCCGAGGCATGAACGATCTCAAAGCAGGCGGGATCACCCCCTTTGCGAACCAGGGTATCCTGGATGACCTTTTCGTCACCGATCAGAACGATCCGGTCATCAGGGTCCATTTCCCGGTATGCCTGAACAGCACCGCCGACCGGAGCATCGGGGAACCGGTCGCCCCCCATGACATCTAAGCCAATGTTCATGTTGTGCCAGTTAGGTGATCAACAAGTGAAACTGATCGATGCATCAGACAGCCGTTTCTTTCTCAATGGTTTTTTTACCTTTATAATAGCCGCATTCCGGGCAAACTCTATGATAAACCACTGATGCACCGCAATTTGAACAAATGGTGTATGTTGCGGGGGTTTTTTTATCGTGGGTCCTTCGCTTGTCTCTTCTTGTTTTGGAGTGGTTTCGTTTCGGATGTGCCATTGCTTCTCTTATTTAATTGTAAATCAATATTTTATAACAATTTCTTCAGGGTATCCCAGCGGGGATCTGCCGTCTGTTCCTCTCCGCTATGGCTCTGCAGCCTGTCGGTCACCTCCCGGTTGCATTGACTGATCCCACCTTCGCCGTTGGGATGTACGCACTTATAGGGTAACAGCAGATGAATATACTCATAAATGTAATGACTCACGTTGATCCGGTGCTCCGTGCTGGGTATGACCACGATTTCATCTGTCTCTTCAAAGCTGGTCTCCCCAAACCTGACAATCAGCCGCTCAAGGCCATTGACAGGCTGGTCATAATAGTCCAAACACCGGTCACACATCACATGCACCGTTCCGTTGATCGTAAAACGAAGGGTCAGCACCGTTTCCTCCTTTTCAAGTTCAAGATCAACTTCCAGCTTTCCCGATTTTATCTGCGAATACGCAAATTGCCTGAAAAATTCATCATCAACGATGAATTTGTAGTCGTGCATTCCTGGTTTCAGGCCGGAAAGGGGAATCACAAATTGATCGAGATACGGCATGCGGCCCGGAGCAAAAATTGGGTGCAAAAGTATAACTTTTCAGTGTTATTAACAAATTTAGCCGGTTTTTAACAGAATCTTCCATTATTTCCGCACCCCCCTTGATTTATCGAAAAACATTCCCTATTTTTGAACAAACTCTCTCCCATGAAAAACTCACTGTACCGGTTGCGCTGTTTTTTCACCCCAAAAAACAAAAAAGGATTTGTCATCATCAAGGTGACAGGAGCACCCTCCGGATTTGACATCACGTACAAATGCAGCGAAATGAAGGCCCGGCAGGAAAAGAGCCAGCCTGATGGCTGGAGCAGAACATTCCAGGCCTGCCCGGGGATCTACATTTACTGCTCCGCTCAGACCAACCACAAAAATGCCCATGTTTGCGTTGACATCCTGTTCAATGGCAGGATCTACCGAAGCGCCACTGCGATGGGGGATTATGCGGTAGCCACCGCCTCAGGGAGACTGGAACTGGAGTAATTGTCAATTGTCAATTGTCAATGTTCGGGGTCCGGGATCAGTTAGTTGGTAAAACTCTACGCTTATCCTGCAAATCCTCACTTTAAATAAATTCCTTCCACACTAAGAAAGAAAATTCATTACTTTGTGGTTTTCTGAATGAAAACCGAATGACCACCTGCATTGTCGTTGATGACGAGCTCAATGCCCGGGAAGCGCTTGAGAAGCTTATCCAGCGCTATTTCCCCGACAAACTGCAGGTGGTTTGCCTGGCCGCATCGGTCCAGGATGCCGTGCAGGCCATTCATAAATACAACCCGGGCCTCGTATTTCTGGACATCGAAATGCCGGGAGAAAACGGTTTTAAGATTTTCGACTACTTTGACCAATATACCTTTGAAGTCATATTCACCACCGCTTATAAGCAGTATGCCATCCATGCCATAAAGCATGCAGCACTGGATTACCTGCTGAAGCCGGTGAACTTTGCTGATCTCCAGGAGGCCGTGCAGAAACTTGAAAAAAAGATTCAGGTCACTTCCCGGCAGGCCCGCATCGAAACCCTGCTCTCAAACCTGAGCATGGGCTCCGATATTATGAGCAAGGTGGCATTGCCGACCCTCACAGGGTACCAGATGGAACGGATCAACAATATCATGTATTGTGAGGCAGATGAGAACTATACGCGCATTCACCTGGTGCCCTGCGAAGTCGTGGTGGTACCCAAGACCCTGAAGATCATCCAGGAACTCCTCCCTTCCGAAACGTTCTTCCGTGTCCATAAGTCGTATCTGGTCAACCTGAATTATGTAAAAAAGTATACCAAGACCGATGGCCATCTGATCACGCTGGAAGATGGTACGGTCATCGATGTGGCTGCAAGAAGAAATGAAGAGTTCATCCGGGCGCTGACGCACCGGTCTCCATCCCAGTAACAGGAAGCTGCTCATGAAAAATCTTCTGGTGCTCATCCTGGTAATACATTCCCTGGTTTCATCTGCCCAGACCTATTACGCCAGGAATTACACCATCCGCGATGGATTACCGAGCAATTCGGTCCGGGCCATTTTCAAGGATTCCCGTGGTCAGTTATGGATCGGGACCGACGCCGGTGTCTGCCTTTTCGATGGTAAAAATTTCAAGGTCTACAACTCCTCCCACGGGCTGGCCGGCGACCGCGTATGGGCCATCGCCGAAGACGGGCAGGGAAATATGTGGTTCGGGACATTCGACGGGGGACTGAGCAAATTTGATAACCGGACATTTACCAACTTTAACCGGTCCAATGGCCTTTCCGATCACAAAATACGCGAGCTGAAATACGATCACCGGCATCACCTCCTGCTCATCGGCTGCCATACCCAGTTCTGCTATTACGACAGCACGGGCTTCCACGAATTCAACACCCGGAACGGGAAAATATCGCAAAATGCCATTATCACCGACTTTCTGGTGGGAGACACGGCTGTTTTTATCATCGGGTGGTCAGCCAAAAATTACCGTTTTTTTCCCGGGAAGGATTCCCTTGAAATCCTTTCCAAAAACGTTCTGCGGCACACGGATATCAGCGCCTGCTTCGTTTCTTCGGACAGCGACACGGTCTATTCTTTTGGAAGATTAAAAGATTCCATTATTTTGGTGAACAATGGTATTGTAAGAAATTACGGTGGTGTGGGACAGGTCTTTGGCATAACGGAAGACAAGCGGGGCGACCTGTGGCTGGCCGGATGGACAGAGAAACAGGTAAATCCCGTTCATAAAGGGTTGTATAAGATTCAAAACGGGAAGCTGATCCATTTGAGCGAATTTATCAAACCTGTCAGTTCCAATGGTTATTGTGTCTTTTATGATAAAGAAACCGATGTCATCTGGTACGGGTCAATGGATCAGGGGCTTTACAAAATTCCTCCCCAGCTGTTTGAATACCGTGATGCTTCCTGGTTCGGTTTGGAGGATCTCACCATCACGGATCTGCACCATTCAGCACCTGACCGGTTATGGATGCTGACAGATGACGGGGTTTTCCTCGTTCAGGATACAGCTTACGAATTCCTGGGTAAGGAGAATTTTCTGGAGGGAGCAGTTCATAGCCTGGTTGCTGAAAAAGAGAAGCTTCAGAATATGAATTCCTGGAAGCAGGGCTATCCCGTTTTGATGAAGGATTTTGACGCCGGCAACATCCAAAACTACCGGGCAATGGCACAAGCCTACCTGAATACCTTCTATGACATGGAATCCGATTCAAGGGATCAGATCTGGGTGAGCCACAAACTTGGATTCTCCCGCCTTGATCCGGATACAAAAAATACAGAGCTGGTAAGCACCTATGGACCCTCCTGCTTTATTTTCGACGAAGCCGATTCGATCCATTCCGTAGGAAAATGGGTTGAAGGGGTGACAATTTTTTCTGACCATCGGATGAACGCTGGTAAATTTTATTCAACGCTTACCACAGGAGCCCCCAGCAATGCTCAGCGGGTCCTGCGCAAAGGAAACCAGGTTTGGTATGGTTCTTTGACTTACGGGCTTTTCATGAGCTGTGACGGTAATTTCTATGCTTTCAGCCGGAGCGACCCTGCTCTGCCCAAAGTGATCAATGAACTTAAAATGGATCGGTCAGGGCACATCCTGGCGGGAGCCGCCAACGGGGAGATCCTGATCGGTGACTTTGAA
Organism: Bacteroidales bacterium; assembly: GCA_035342335.1. Classification (NCBI taxonomy): domain Bacteria; kingdom Pseudomonadati; phylum Bacteroidota; class Bacteroidia; order Bacteroidales; species Bacteroidales bacterium. Next base: position 3,883 of record DAOQWY010000001.1, on the reverse strand, counting down.
CAGGATGCCTTCAGGGTGCTGCACCGGATCAGGCCGTTAGGGGAATATTCAGGGAATGCAATCCTGTGGATGCAGTGCGACAGGCAAAACTTTCTCTGGGCAGGGACCAATACCGGCATCCACGTCATTGATCTCCCCGGACTGTATCAAAACAGACAGCCGGACATTTATGTGCTGGATGAGGAAGAAGGTTATAACGATTTTGGTGGAAGTTATGCCGTAATGGATTCCAGCGGGATGATCTGGGTGGGAGCCCGGGATCACCTGATCCGGATCAATGCACCACTTTATCATCAGCTGGCTTATGCTCCCGTGCCGGTCAAGCTGGAACGCATTGACCTGTATAACCAACAGGTAAACTGGGAAGAGTACACCAGCGCAGATACCTGGTCAGGTTTACCTGTTGGTAAATCCCAGGATCCAAATTCCAAATCCCAACTGGAATTAAGGTATGATCAAAATTACCTGACGTTCTATTTCCGGTCGGGGAACTTATTCAATCCGGAGAAGGACCGTTTTCAGTACTATCTGGAAGGGTTTGACCGGCTGTGGTCACCCCTGTCCGGGGAAAAATTTGCAGTGTACTCTCACCTTCCGCCGGGCCGGTACAAACTGATGGTAAAAGGAACGAACCTGCACACCGGGATGGATTTCATCCCCGTGGAATTTACCTTCAAAGTGAAACGTCCCTGGTTCGGTACCTGGTGGTTCTATTCCCTTGTGGGGCTGGCCCTGACCGCCATCCTGCTTATCTTCCACCTCCACCGGATCCGGACAATACGAAAACGGGAAGAAGAACGAAACAGCCTTTACCGGAAACTGTCGGAGATCGAAATGCAGGCGTTGCAGGCGCAGATGAATCCGCACTTTGTCTTCAATGCAATGAATGCCATCCAGAACTACATTCTGGGCAACAAGGTGGATGCTGCGCTGAAGTACCTGGCGGATTTTGCCCGCATCATCCGGCTGACACTGGACAACGCCTCCAAGAAAAACATCACCCTTTCGGAAGAGATGGATTACATCCGTGCCTATCTGGATCTGGAAAAGATGCGCTTCGGCGATAAATTCGAGGATGAGATCCACATCCACGAAAATGTGGACGATTCGCTGGTGATGATCCCGCCGATGATCCTGCAGCCGTACGTGGAGAATGCCGTGCGGCATGGCATGCGCAATAAGGCGGGGAAAGGCAGGCTGCTCATAGGATGCCGGATCACCGGCGACGACCGGTTACACTGCATCATCGAAGACGACGGGGTGGGCAGAGCGGCAGCAGCCCGCTTCACTTCCCTTCAGGGATCCATGCATCGTTCGCATGGGACGCGGATCTCTGAGGAGCGACTCGCCCTGTTGAACGATGATCCTGCCGATCCCCGGTATTATTGCCACATCACGGACCTGTTCGACGACCGGTCGCAGCCTGCCGGCACGCGGGTGGAAATCTGGCTGCCGGTGCGGTACGGGTAAGGGGAACATTATCTCCAAAGATCCTCACTTATCCATAATCATCTTTTTTATAAAATTACAACCTAACGATCAGGGAAATCTTATTATTTTGTGTATTTTTGCATCAACACTTTAAATTTACACAAAATGTATATTCAACGAATCATCGAAGATGAGGTGATTAAAATGTCAAAAGAGTATCCTGTACTTACCATTACGGGTCCCAGGCAATCCGGTAAAACAACCCTGTCAAGACATCTTTTCGGTAATTTACCTTATTACAATTTTGAAAATCCGGATACCCGGTTCATGGTAAGTTCTGATCCAAGGGCTTTTCTGAATAACATTGACAAAGGGGCCATATTGGATGAAATTCAGAATATCCCTGAACTGATCTCCTACCTGCAGCAAATTGCTGATGAAAGAAGAAGTGAAATCACATTTATACTTACGGGCAGCAATCAATTGCTGCTCATTGACAAAGTGACTCAGTCACTGGCTGGCAGAACGGCCATATTAAAATTACTCCCTTTGGGATTATCCGAAATCGGTCCTGAAAAATCGTTACCTACCAGTGATCTTATGCTAAGGGGGTTCTATCCGGGAGTGTATGCTCATAAACTGAATCCTTATAAAGCATACCGAAACTATTATGAAACCTATCTCGAGAGGGACCTCCGAAAAATAACACAAATAAAGGATCTTCAGTTATTCCAAAAATTCGTCCGCATTTGTGCAGGCCGGATCAGCAATCTGGTCAATGCTTCAGCTATTGCCAATGAAACTGGTGTGTCGGTTGGAACGGTCAAGTCCTGGATGTCCATGCTCGAAGCTTCCTATATTGCCTATTTTTTACCTCCCTATTTTGAGAACTTTGGTAAGCGATACATTAAGGCACCAAAAATTTATTTTTATGATGTGGGGCTGGCCGCATTTCTTCTGGGAATCGAAAACACAACCCAGCTCGACAGGGATCCGCTCAGAGGAGCACTCTTTGAAAACATGATCGTATCAGAATTCATGAAAAACCGCTTTAACAAAGGGCTGGACAGTAACCTGTTTTTTTATCATGACAGTCATCATAACGAAATCGATATCGTTATCAAACATGGAAACCTGCTTCAGCCGGTTGAAATAAAATCTTCTCAAACCTTTCATCCTGATTTCATTAAACAATTCAACCACTTTTTAAGGACTTTTCCCAACAGTACTGTCAAACCAGTACTGATATATGATGGGATTACAGAGCAAAAAGTTCAGGAAGTGGAGGTCATCAATTTCAGGAATCTGGAGTCTACTTCTGCAAACAGCATCTGACAGAGCATTCCCTTCACTATGACCTGAAATAACCTCTTCTGGGGAGGGTCATTTGAGCTGTAACTTTTCACCATTTAGGCACAGTTATTCACGAAAATTTGTTTAAAAGATTTCAGATCAGATGAATAGATAGGATAGAAAGATTTCACCCTGATTCCGGACAGGGGATTTTTCAGCATCGCCAATATCGGGTTGCTTTTGATAAGCTATGCCGACATTGTCATGGCCGTACCCGAACGGTTTCAGAATGAAAAGTTTCAATTCTAAAATGAGAGTCAACCGATCTGACTCAGATCCCTGCCTGCGCAGGGATCTAACGATCAATATCCTTTCACAAACTTTTTCACCACACCTCCTTTCTCCGTGACCAGCTTCACATAATAAACCCCCCTTCCAAGACCAGAGCAGTCAAACTCAAAAAGTCCTGATGGTCCGGGTAATAACCTCACTGTCGCCACAACCCTCCCAGCAAAGTCTAAAATCTGCAACGTAGGCTGGCTAATGGAAATCTCATGGTACTCAATGACCAGCACATCTTTTGCGGGATTGGGATACAAATGCAACCAGACCTCCGTATTATCTCTGTCCTCATACCCGATGGAGGTGATGACGAACGTCCAGGCATCCTTGTCCGAAATCCCCTCCCAGGCACTCTCGCACTGATCCAGAAATGCAGCAGAATCAACCGTGATGTAATATTTTGTATGAAGTGCAAGATCGGTCGTGTTGTAAAAAGTGATCATGCCCGTTCCGGAACCTCCGACAGAGCTTGCAGGAATAATCCCTGCTATTACATCAGAAGCATACTCTCTGATAACGATCTGTTTCTCATTGTTGAACCTTACAGGCTTGTCAAAGGTCATCACAAGATCAACGCGATGGGTAGCAATGGAAACGCTGTCGCGGGGTGTCATCCCTGTCACCTGAGGCGGTATCATATCCGGACAGGCCAGCTCCACATTCCCCGTCAGCCTGATATCCTGTGAAGATGCCCCGACAAGGACTTCAAATGCCGTATAATCCAGCCCCCATCCTTTAAGGTATGGCTTATAATATGAAAATGTGTAATCAGTAACCAACAATGGTCAGAAAATGGTAAATAAGGATGGACAGTTTG